>JANYBA010000008.1 GCA_025360985.1 Gammaproteobacteria bacterium
GGCGTCCAGCGACTGGACCCAGACGAGATAAGCAGGTCCCCACTGGCGCTGCGATGCAAGCCTGTTGAGCCAGGCCGACAATTCGTCGTCGGAAAGGCCGGGCGGAGTCGTCCGCAGGTGTTCCATCAATCCGAATAGTGCGGCGCTGTTTTTGCTCCTTGACGTCAGTCCGATGAGGAAACTCCGTCGCCATGGCGGCGCCGATTGCAATACGGCTGAAAGATCCGCCTTCACCGGTGCCGAGTCCAAGAGCGACACCAGCACCGGTAGTATCTTCCATTCCAACTCCGGCTGGATCCGTAGCATCCGGTCGGCGAAACCCAGCGCTTGCCGGTAATCGCCGGAGGCGATGCGGCGATTGATCAGCCAGCCCAGGCTGGGAAGGTCGCGCGGACCGCGCGCAGCCGCAAGACCGTAAAGCCGGTCGGCCGCGGCCAGGTCGTGGTTCCGCTCGGCCTGCTGGGCCAGCAATCGGTAGCCGCGGCCATCCAGCGGCGCATTGCGAATGCCGGCCTTGGCAGCGGCGATCTGTTGCGCGGTGTCGGCGTGGTTACTCCCGAGCGGTCCGAATTCCTGCAGGAGGGCTTCCGGATCCCCGGCCCGCCATGCCAGGGCGGCGGCGGGATTGGAGACCGAAAAGTGTTCCGCCAAGCTGAGCGTGGTCAAGCGCCATGCCGCCCAGGCCGCGACCATCAAGGCGAGCGCCAATGGTGCGAACCGGGCCAGGCCCGGCTTGGCCTCAGCCCGGTCGTTCATCGTGCAACAGTCGGTAGATCCGCCACTGCTCGTTCTCGCGGCGCAAGTCCAGCCGGAGATCGCCATGGGTACGGCGGAGCCGGCGCCCCCGGGCTTCGGTGACAGTCGCCTGGTAACTCGCGATGATCGTGGCGGTCTCGCCGGCGGTGAACCAGCTGACGTCCCGCACCACGAGCGAACGGTCGCTGCTGCTCTGGAACAACTGGTTGTAGTTGGCGAGGATCGCGCTCAGGCCACCGCGCGAACTCCTCGCGTCGGCCGTGAAGATCGCCCGCATCCCGTCCAGGTCGCCATCGGCATAGGCTTGGCTGAAGAACCCAAGAATCCGATTGGCCTCCAGCAATTCACCGTTCGCCCGATTCGTGGAGGGTGCCGGCGGATCGGCAACGCGGTTCGGACGAACTGGTGGCGCCACTGCCTGGGTGCCGGCCATCGCGGCAGCAGGAACCCTCGCAACCTCCGCATCGCCGACCTCGACGCGGGTCGGCGCCACGAATGCCACCGCATCCGGCGATCGGGCGATGGGCACGCGGACTTTCGCAACCAGGGAGCTGGGACGGGCTCGCGCAGCATTTGTCACTTCCCTTGGCGAAGCAAGGTCGACGGTAGTGGCCTGATGGACCACGGCTGGCTCGCGCAAGTGGGCGCCATTTGGCGCGATTCGGCGTTCTTCCACGTGAGCCGCAGGCACCTGCTGCACGGGAGGTAGCGAAGACGCGAGCGTTGGCGACGGGCCAAGCGCGGCCTCGACCGCTTCGGAATCGTGCGGATTCGGGTCCTCCGGCGTGCTTGCCTCGGACAAGGCGATCTGCCCCGCCCCGGCGTCGGCGCCCGGAGTACGTTCGGCGGACCGTAAGACATAAAACACGGCAAGCGCCGCCACCACGCAAGCCCCCAGGCCGGCGAGAACGGCCTTGGGCAACCACCGCAGGTCAGGGCCGGGCGCTTCCTCCTCGACAAACTGGGTCTGCCGGACCAGGGAGACCGCGCCGCGGGAATTGCCATGGCTGGCGTCGTCGGATCCGCGCAGGTACTCGTCGTAGCGCTGGCGACGCTCGGGGGTGCGCAGGTCGTTCCAGGCCGTGGTGACGCGATCGGCATACACAGCGTCCCACTCATCGTCGTTGCGATCCGGATGCAGCCAGCGGACCAGCCAGCGGTAGTTTTCACGGATCTGGCTGTCGGCGGCGTCCGCGGGCACGCCCAGAACCCGGTAGCTGTCGGCGCCGGGATAGAACATCAGTTGCTGGATGACCATGACGGCAGCTTCGTTGACTACCGTCGGCGATTCGCGAACGAGGCCGGTCGCCTGCTCGAGCGCCTGCGCATCGCCGGCCACGACCCGCAGCAGCAGTGGCAGGTCGTCGGGCAAACTGCGATCCCGCAATTGCGCATACAGGCTGGGAGAGCGAAAAGCCGCCAATGCCAGTTCCAGCGCGGGATTGTGGCCTTGGCTCATGACCTGAGCAGTTTGGGCTTCGCTTTGCTGACGTGCTCGTTGTAGGAGTAGTAACTGTAACCGTAGCTGTAGCCGCGGCCCTGGACCGGGGAATAGCCGTTGAGCAAGGCGCCTATCACGCGCGAACGCGCCGCCAGCAACCGCTTGATCGAGTGGCGCATGACCTCGACCCGCGTTTCGCCGGCCTCGACGATCAGCAGGGTGCCACCGCAGATATTGCCGAGGATCGCGGCGTCGGCCAAACCCATGACCGGCGGACCATCGACGATGATCTGGTCGTACTTTTCCACTCCGACCGTCAGCAGCGAAATCATCTTGCGACCGGCGAGCAGCTCTGCCGGATTCGGCGGCAAGGGGCCGCAGGAAATGAACGACAGCTGCAGGTAACCGGTCGCTTGCACGACATCGGCGGCCTTAACGGCGCCGGCAAGGAAACTACTCAGCCCGGGACCCGGCTCGAGGTTGAACTGCCGGTGCAGCGACGGGTTGCGCAAATCGGCATCGATCAGCAGGACGCGCTTGCCCATTTCGGCGAAATTCCTCGCCAGCATCAGCGCCGCCGTTGACTTGCCCTCACCCGGTAAGGCGCTCGAGATCAGCAAGCTGCGCGGCGTGCCTTCGGCGGTGGCGAATTGCAGGGCGGTGCGCACCGATCGGTACGCTTCGGAGAACGCCGACCGCGGGTCCTCGCGGGCCGAGACCGGCGTCATCGGAATCTTCAGCTTGGGGATCAATCCCAGGACCGCCAGCCCGGATTTCTTCTCCAGGTCCTCGGGGTGCTTGATCGTGTCGTCCAGGTATTCGAACAGGAACGCCAGGATCACGCCGAGCATCGCGCCGATGAACAGCGCCTGCACCATGGCCTGGCGCAGGTTCGGCCGGATCTGGTACGAGCTGTCGGCGCGATCGACGATCGACACGTTGTTCGAGGTCAGGCCGCCGGCCAGCCCGACTTCCTTGTACCGTTGCAGCAGGCCGTCGTAGAGCTGTCGGTTGGTGTCAACTTCCCGCTTCAGGAAGTTGTACTGGATGCTGCGCCGCTGCTGGTCGAGGAAATCGGCCTTCATACCGTCGAGTTCCGCGCTCAGCATCTTCTCCTGGTTCAGCGCCGCGTCGTATTCGGCGCGGATCGAGGCGCGGATGTTGTTGGTCTCGGTGGCGATCTGCCGATCGAGCTCGTCGATCTGGCCCTTGAGCTGCATCATGGTCGGATAAGCCGGCTTGAACAGTCGGAGCTTGTCCTGGTACTCGGCCATCAACTTGGAACGCGATTCCTGCAGGGAGCGGATCCCGGAGCTCTCCAGCACATCCGCCGGCAGGCTGACTCCTGCCGACGCCGATGCCTGGCGCCAGCGTGCCTCGGCGTGGATCCGGGCCGAACGGGCCAGCGACGCGTCGTTGTTTACCGAGTTCATGTTCTGCTGGGTCAAGGTTGTGGCGTCGTTGGCGCCACCGCTGCTTCCGAGTATCTGCTCCTTCTGCGCAACCGCCACCAGCGCTCGTTCCGAATCCTCGAGCTTGAGTTTCAGTTCCTGCAGCCGGTCCTCGAGGTAGGACTTGGCGTAGGCCGAACTCTGGAAACCGTATTCCAGGTTGCCGGCGGTGTAACCATCGGCCAGCGCATTGGCGGCGCGAATGGCAAAGTCCGGGCTCGGGCTGTCGTACTGCACTAGCATCAAGGCCGAGGTGCCGACCGGCTGCACACCGACGCCAGAGCGGAATGCGGCGACGGCGCCGCGCTTGTCGTTGGTTGTCGCTACCTTGGCGGCGCTTCTCGCGGCGTTACCGGACGGGCTGCCAAGGAACGAGCGTAAGGTCCGCCAAAGCGATGGGCGCTCCGAGCTGGGAACCTGCGACGGGTCGGTCAGGCCCATCTCGTTGACCACGCGCTCGGCGAGGGCGCGACTTTGCAGGATTTCCCGCTGCGTCGCGTAGAAATCGCTGCTGTTTTCGCCCTGGATGGTCGGCATGCCTTCGACCTGCACCACCTGGAGCTTGTCCATGTCGACCCGTACGCTTGCCGCCGCACGGTAAATCGGCGTCTCCAGCGAAGTGTTGACGAACGTCATCGTCAAAACCACCGCCAACGTCCCCAGGACCCACCACTTGCGCTTGACCAGGATGCGCCAGTAGTTGAGCAGGTCCACGCCCTCCTCGTCGTCGCCGGCCGCACCGGGAGACCCGAGGTCGAGGCTGAGCGCACGTGCCGGGGACAGCGGCAGCGCCAACTGCCGGCGGCCGTCGGATGGAATCGGCAGACTGCTGGCCGCGCCGGTTTGGTTCTGGTCGTTGACGCCGTCTTCCATGGAGGTTTCCGTCAGTGCAAGCGCTTAGAGGCCAAATGTGCGGAACAGGCCAACCATCGGCAGCGCCTGCATGAAGCGACTGAACGCGCTCTTGCTGCCGGATTCAGGAAAAACAACTATATCGTCGCCATAGATATTGGGATTCACCGCGTTGCCTTGTCGAATCATTCGCAAGTCGAACCTTGCCGCCATCTTCTGGCCGTCGATCATCCGGAAAACCAGGACGTTCGCTGGATCGGCCATTTGTTGCAGCCCGCCGCCGATGGCGACCATCTGCAGCAGGGTCGTCTCGCCAGTGAGTGGATAGACCCCGGGCTTGATGATGGCGCCTTCCAGGGTGACGCGCTGGCTGGCGTATTCCTTGACGAAGACGGTGACCTGCGGGCTCTGCAGATAGGTCTGGCTGAGTTTTTCGGCGATCAGTTGCTCAACCTGCTGCACGTTCAATCCGCCAACGTGGAGCGTGCCGACCAAGGGCAGCGAGATATCGCCACCGGTATTGACGCGGGCGGAACTGGTGAGCTCGGCGACCTGGAAGACGGTGATGTCGAGCGTGTCCTGGGAACCGATGCGGTACTCCGCCGAATGATCGACCCCGGAAGCGACCGGGGCTGTCGCCGGGCGGGTAACCTTGACGGCGTCGAAGGTGCCGGCGCCGCCTTGCATTTGACCGCCGCCACTGGCGCAAGCCACCAACAATCCGAGCGCGAAGGCCGAGAATGCGTGCTTCATCGTGGCGCGAATCGATTTGGAACAAGACTGCATGCTCGGGACTCCGTTCGGTTGCCAGCTCGCCGCTTGGATGTGAGTGTTCAGCGTTTGGTGAGGCGATTCCACAAGCTCCGCCCCCGAGCCGGCGCCGCCGCTGGTTCCGGCCGCCGTGGCAGATCGTGTGGCGCCGTATCGGCCACTATGCCACGGGGCCGCGTGTCGACGAGATGCCAGGCTTCTTCCGCGCCAACCCGGCCCGCGGCCGCCGCTCGCGCCTCGGCCAGTAGCGGGGGTCGCTGGTCTATATGGTGGGCGTCGGTGGCCAAAATGTCCACGAGCCCCTCGTCCAGCATACGTTCGGCCCAGTAGCGCGGGCGCGGCCCGAATCTCCCGGTCAGGCTGCCGGCGGTCACTTGCATCCAGGCTCCGCCTCTCGACAGTCGTCCGAATACCTCGTAATGGTTTTCGATCCAGGTCAGCCGTTCCGGGTGGGTGATCACCGGGATGTAACCCGCGGTCATGAGATTGAACACCGATTCGTCGAATCGCGGCGGCGCAACGTGGTGCGGCGGCTCGAGCAGAAGGTAGCGGCTTCCGTTGAGCGTGGGAACCCGACCGGCCCGGATGGATCCGACCAAGTCCGGAGCCAGGTGGGTATCGGCCCCGATCACCAGCTGCAACGGTATGCCCTCTTCCACCAGCACGGCTTGCAACGCCTTGATCGCGGCGGCGATGCCGTCCTTGTGGTTTTCGTACAGGCCCGGGTAAATGTGCGGGGTGCAGGCCGTCGTAGTGATGCCATCGGCCGCGGCGCAGCGCGCCATTGCAAGCGCCACGCGCAGGTCGGGTGCGCCGTCGTCGATGCCCGGCAGCATGTGGCAGTGCAGGTCAATCATGGCTGCGCCACTTGCGCACGGTCGCCACCGCGGCGTCCCGATCGAGGGTCAGGCGGTAATGCGCGGCGATCAGCAGGAAGAACGACAGCACCAGCAACGGCCGATAGACGCCAAGCTTCAGCGCCACCGCGGCCATCAAGCCGAGCGCGGCCGAGACCATCATTCCGCCAACGACGATCTGCGAGGAGGAATAGCCGGCATCGAGGAAGATGTGGTGCAGGTGGTCGCGGTCTCCGGAAAACGGCGACCGTCCGTGCTGCAAGCGCCGGACGATCAGGCTGCAGCAATCGATCAACGGCAGGGCGATCGTCCAAGGACCCAGCACCGGCGAAATAGGATGCTCGGGGTTCTGCGTCAACCGGACCGCGGTCCAGGCAATCACGAATCCCAGCAGCATGCTGCCGGCGTCGCCCAGGAACACCAGCGCCCGTGGCATACCGGGGCGGCGTACGTTCCAGACCAGGAATCCCGTCACCGCCGCCGCGACCGTCAGCAGGCGCTCCGCGGTAGCGACATTTCCTGCGTACAGGGCAAAGCAGATGAACAACAGGATGGACACGAGCGCCTGGCTGGCGGCGAGCCCGTCCACGCCGTCGGCCATGTTCAAGGCATTGATCATGCCGACGACGACGAAAACGGTGGCCGGAACTCCCAGCCAACCGAGGCTGAGCTCGCGCACGCCGAAGACGTCGGACAGCTGTTGCACCGCCACTCCGCCAACGTAAATCATCACCAGGGCGGCGAGCACCTGCGCACCGATCCGCAGTTTCCAGCTCAGGTCGCGCAGGTCGTCCAGCACGCCCACCAGTACCAGCAGGCCACCTGCGAGAAGGAAGGCAAGCAGCGGCTGCGAGGCGAAGTCGTGGTTCATCGCCGAAGTCGCAAACATCGCCAGGAGGATGATCAGGCCACCGAGCATGGGCGTCGGCGCGGCATGATCCTTGCGGCCGCCGGGTCGATCAACCAGTCCGACGCGCGCGGCGAAGGGGACCAGCAGCGGGCAAAGCGCCGCCACCAGGGCGAGCGCAAAAAGGGCCCGGAGCCAGCCCTGCATCGGAATTTGTTGCCACAGTGCGAGATAACTCACGAAGCCATCCATCAACGAGCAGCGATTGCCAAGGCGCAAACTGGACAATCCGGATCGGGGGACAGCCGGACCTCTCTGAAACGCATGCCCAAGGCTTCCACGTGCAGCAGTCTGCCGTCAAGCGTTTGCCCTTGTCCGAGAAGCAGTTTCAGTGTTTCGGTCGCCTGTATCATGCCGATCAATCCCGGCAGCACGCCGAGGACGCCGGCTTCCGCGCAATTCGGCGCTTCGCCCGCCGCCGGTGGTTCCGGGAAAAGACAGCGATAACAGGGCGACTGGCCGGGACGACGCCCGGCATCGAAGACGCTGGCCTGGCCCTCGAAGCGTTGCACGGCGCCATACACAAGCGGCTTGCGCAGGCGCACGCAGGCATCGGACAACAAATAGCGCGTCGGAAAATTGTCGGCGCCGTCGACCACGACATCGGCATCGCCGAGCAGGCGATCGATGTTGTCGGCGGTGAGCCGCTCCCGGACGGATTCGATGGCGACGCTCGGATTGAGGGCACCCAGGCTGATCGCGGCGGACTCCACCTTCGGCATGCCGATCCGGGCCTCCGTATGCAATATCTGGCGCTGCAGGTTGCTGCGATCCACGACGTCGTCGTCGATGATCCGAATACGCCCGACACCGGCGGCGGCCAGGTAGAAGGCCACTGGCGACCCGAGGCCACCGGCGCCAACGAGTACGACCTTCGAACTGGCGAGCGCTTCCTGCCCTGCCATTCCCACCTGTGGCAAGCGCAAATGGCGCGAATAGCGATCGAGGAAATCGGCGTCATGCCTGGCCTGGACCGGCAGGCCTGCGACCAGCCAGGCCGAAAACCCGCCCGCCACCGATGCCAGTCGGGAATAACCCTGCCCCGCCAATGCCTGCGCCGCGAGCATCGACCGGCGGCCGCTGCCACAAATCAGCAGCACATCGGCATCGCGATCCGGCAGCCAGGTCGTCGGCGACGACTCGAGTTCGCCGCGCGCGCAAGCGATCGCGCCCGCGGGAATCCCGAGCGCGTGTTCGCCCGCTTCGCGAACGTCGACCAGCACCGCGCCGGTCCGCAGCCGGCGGTGCGCTTCCGTGACGGAGATTTCACTGATGGCCATCGCCATAGTTTAACGAGTCGCGTCGGCGAAATCCGCGGCCGAATTGAGATTGCCGAGCCTGAACGGCGCGATATCGACCGCGGGCAATGTTTGCGCGGCCAGCCAGCGATGCGCCGCAAGTTCGCCGGCGTCCAGCGCGGAGACAACCGAAATTCGCAACGCGCCTGCATTCCATATTCCGACGAGGGGTTGCAGGCCATCGGCGTCCGCGACCGCGTAGCCGATCGACCCCGGCCCAGCCTCGCGAAGCAGCTTCGCCACGAGATCAGGCGGCCAGTCCCGGACATCCACGGGGACGGTCAGCAGCCAGGTCGTCGGGCAAGCCTGGAACAGCGCTTCCAGCGCCGCAAGTGGACCGGGATGGCCCGGACGCAGGTCCGGGACCACTTCAACGCCCGGGACGGTCGCGCCCGGCGATCGGTTGTAGCTCAGTAGTCGCGCCGCGAACGGCTCCGGAAAATTGCGCAGGGTCCGCGCCAGCAACGTCTCGCCCTGGAACATGGCGAACGCCTTGTCGATGCCGCCAAGTCGCGATGCCCGGCCACCGGCCAGGATGCCGAGGCTGGTTTGGCATGGTTCGATCACCGCTTGTGGTGGCGGATCAGCCGACGCTTGCTGCGCACCTGGCGCTCAGTCAGCACGTTCCTGCGGCCTTCGAACGGGTTCTCGCCCTCCTTGAACACGAATCGGATCGGCGTGCCGACGAGCTTGAATCGCTTGCGGAAGAAATTCTCGAGGTAGCGCTTGTAACTTTCCGGCAACTTTTTCAGGCGCGTGCCATGGACCACGAAGGTCGGCGGATTGACACCGCCCGGATGCACGAAGCGGAGCTTGGCGATGTGGCCGTTCTGGACCGGCGGCGGGAAAGTCTCGACGGCGATCTCGAGCGCCTTGTTCGATTCCGAGGTATTGAACTCGCGCGTTGCCGACGCGTGGGCGCGGTGGATGGCGCGGAACAACTCGCGCATGCCGGTGCCGTGCTTGGCCGAGATGGTGACGTGCTCGGCCCAGGTGCAGAAAGCAAGCTTGCGTTCCAGCAGCGCCTGGGTCTGTTCGCGCTGGTACTTGCTCTGCCCGTCCCACTTGTTGATGGCGATCACCAGGGCGCGCCCGGAATCGAGCACGTGGCCGAGCACGGTCGCGTCCTGCTCGGTCACGCCTTCGCCGGCGTCCAGCATCACCACCGCGACCTGGCAGTTCTCGATCGCCTGCAGCGTCTTGAAGGTGCTGAATTTCTCGACGACTTCCTCGACTTTCGATTTCCGGCGCAGCCCGGCAGTATCGATCAGCCGATAGCGGCGGCCATCGCGTTCCATGTCCACGCTGATGGCGTCGCGGGTGGTGCCAGGCACTTCGGAGGCGATGACCCTCTCTTCGCCCAGCAGGCGATTGACCAGGGTGGACTTGCCGACATTCGGGCGGCCGATGAAGGCGATGCGGACCCGTTCCGGATCGCTGTCCAGGACTTCGCCCTGCCCCGCTTCGGGCAGGTATCCGGCGATACTGGCGACCAGCGCCGGAACGCCGCGCTGGTGCGCGGCGGCGATCGGCACGGCTGGATCGATGCCGAATCGGGCGAACTCGCGCACGCACGCGCTTTCGTCCAGGCCATCGGTCTTGTTGACCACCAGCAGGATCTTCTTGCCCGATTTGCGCAGCCAGGAAAGGGCCGCGTCATCGAGCGGCGCCGGGCCTTCGCGCCCGTCGACGATGAACAGGACGACATCGGCTTCGGCCGCCGCCGCCCGTGATTGCCTCGCGGTGGCGCCGGCCAGGCCTTCTTCATCACCCGACAGGCCGCCGGTGTCGCAGACCGCGAACGGCTGGCCCTCGAGCAGGCGACAGATGCCGTAGATGCGATCGCGGGTGACGCCGGGCTCGTCGTGGACGAGGGCATCGCGCGAGCGCGTGAGCGCATTGAACAGCGTGGACTTGCCGACGTTGGGCCGACCGACCAGGGCGACCAACGGCAGCATGGATCAATTCCCCAGCTTGTAGGCGGCCAGTTTGCCCTCGTTGGTCAGCGCATAGAGCACGCCATCCGGCGAAACCTGCGGCGTGCCGCGAAGCGCGGCCTTCTCGATCTTGGTTCGGCCGACGATGACGCCGGTGTCCAGGCGGAACCAGTGCAAGTAGCCCTCGAGGTCGCCAACCACGCCATAGTCGCCCTGCACCGCCGGCGTCGTGAGCACGCGGCGCTGGAGCTGGTCCTGCTTCCAGAGCGAGTTCCCGCTGTTGCGATCGAGCGCCCAGACGTTGCCCTGGGTGTCGGAGATCAGCAACTTGTCGGCAAGCAGGGCGATGCCGCCGGCGCTACCGACTTCATGGTTCCACAACGGCTGGCCATTGGCGGCGGAGATCGCCATGACCTGCTTGTGGTAGCTGACCGCATAGATCACGTCGCCGGACAATTGCAGTTCGCCGTCGATATCGGCCATGCGCTCAAGTTCGCTGCGGCCCTCCGGCCCGGCCACCTGGACGTCCCAGGCTTTCTGACCGTCGAGCACGCGCACCGCGACAAGCGTGCCGTCGTCGTAGCCGATGAATACCAAGCCGTTGTCGCCGCCCACCGCGGACGAATTGCCGCGAAGGCTCAGGGTCGGCAGGCCACGGTCGAACACCCACTTGCGGCTGCCGTCGGCGGGGTCAAGACCGAACACCCGTCCGTCGTTGCTGCGCACGACCACCTTGTCGGCCAGCACCAACGGAGCGCTGAGGACTTCGGAAGTGACCCGCACCGACCAGCGCTTCTCGCCGGTCTCGGCGTTGAACGCCACCACTTCGCCGTTGCGGCCGCCGACCACTACCAGGCCGCCGCCAACGCCGGGACTGCTGGTCAGGCCCGCTTCCAGGGCCTTGTGCTTCCAGAACGTCCACTTGCTGCGCTTGGCTTTCATTTCCACCGCGCGACTGGTCCAGAGCTTCCTGCCGCTGCCGGCATCGAGCGCCATCACCTCGCCTTCGTCGTTGGCGAGGTACAGGCGATTGCCGTCCAGCGTCGGGCGCTGGCGCAACCACAGGTCGCCCTCGCCATCGCCGATGCCAGTGGACCAGATCTGCTTCACCGCGATCGGCGCGGCAATGGCGACCAGCGGGGTCGGCTCATTGCCCTTGTTCTTTTCCGAATGGAACCAGCCCTTGACCGTCGAGCAGCCGGGGACGAAAGCGATAGCGACCGCGATCAGGAAGATTCGACGAAGCATGGATCAGGTCTCCGGCTGCGCCGGCGGTTGGCCGCCGGCATCGATGAGCTTCATTTCGACCAGGCGACGGGTTGGCGCCGCCTGGTCGAGATGGGTGAGTGCAGCCAGGTAGGCCTTCCTGGCTTCGTCTTTGCGACCCTGGGCCATGGCGATGTCGCCGCGCAGTTCTTCGGCCACCGACGGGAATTTCGAATCGGCGATGCGATCCAGCTGCCGCTGCGCGTCTTCGCTCTTGCCGGCGATCAATTGCAGCCGCGCCAGGCGCAGGCCGAGCAATTCCGAAAGGCCCGGGTCCCTGGTCGCTGGCTGCGCTTTCGCCAGCGTCGCGATGGCTTCGGCGGTCTTGCCCTTGGATTGCTCGAACGCGGCCAGGCGCATCGCCGCCAGCGCCGCGTAGGAACTGCCGGCGAAATCGCGGGACAGCACCGAAGCGAACGTCGCGGCCCGGCCGGCGTCGCCACCGTCGATGGCCTCGGAAAGGCCGAAGTATTGGGTCGCCGCCTCATGCTCGTGGCGCAAGCCCCTGGCCTGCCACCATTGCACGGCAAACACGCAGGCCAGCCCCAGGGCGATGCCGGTAATGAGCGAGCTGCCATTCCGGCCCAGCCACTTGCGGACGTTCTCGCCCTGTTCGTATTCGTCAATCTGGTCCATTGCCATCACTGTCATAGGCCTGCATGGACTGCAGGCTGTGGGAAAAGTTCGTTGCGACCGGGGCCGGGACTCAATTGTCCAGGTTCAGCAATGCCCCGTCGGAGGATACCGCAAAGCGCGCGACCTTCGCGTCGTCGCCGTCGCGGAATGGCGCCAGATCGAGCTTTGCCGCGCCCAGGCTGGCGTCCACCTGGTCGGCATCGCCGAGCACGATGCGCGAGACCTGGTCGATCCGATAATGGCGCTCGCTGCCCGCCGCGACCAGTCCGCGCTCGATCTCGATT
>JANYBA010000101.1 GCA_025360985.1 Gammaproteobacteria bacterium
GCGTCGATGGTGCGCTCGGCGGTCAGGCGCGCTTCCAGGCGCTCCAGGCCGATCTCGTCGCCGGTGTCGACGCAGTAGCCGTAGGTGCCGTCCTCGACCCGCTTGAGCGTGCTGTCGATCTTGTTGATCAGCTTGCGGTAGCGGTCGCGGGTGCGCAGCTCGAGCGAATTCTCCGACTCACGGCTGGCGCGTTCGGCTTCGTCGCCGACGTCGCGGACTTCTTCCTTGAGGTTCTCGATGGTCTGCTTGGATTCGTCGACCAGGTCGTCCTTCCACTTCAGCAGGCGCTGGCGGAAATACTCGAGCTGGTGCGGATTCATGTACTCCTCGTCGGCGCGCGGCTTGTAGCCCGGCTTGAGGTTCACCCGCTCGCGGATGCCGTTGACCATGCGGGCGCGCTCAGGCTTGGCGCGGTTCGGCTTGACGTAACCGGCGCGCACGCCTGGGTCGCGCTTGACCGGCGGCGGCGGGGGCGTCGGAACGAATACGGGTTTGGCGGGCGCCCCCTTCTTGCCCGGCGCCGGCTTGGCGGCCGGAACGGGAGCAGGCGCCGGAACGGGCTTGGCAATGGGTTTCGCGACAGTCTTGGCGACCGGCTTCAGAGCCGGCTTCGGTGCAGCTTTCGGAGCAGGCTTCGGCGCGGGCTTGGCGGCAGGCTTTTTGACCGGCTTGGGAGCGGGCTTGGCGGCCGGCTTCCTGGTCGATTTGGCCACCGGCTTGGCAGCGGCCTTCTTGGCCACGGGCTTGCTCGCTTTCTTGACGGGCTTGGCCGCCGCCTTCTTGGCAGGAGCCTTGGCGGGCTTCTTGACCACGGGCTTGGCTTTCACCGGCTTCTTGGCCAACTTCTTGGGCTTGGCAGCGGCTTTCGCCGTCTTCTTGACCGGCTTGGCGGCCTTCTTTGCTGACTTCTTGGTGGCCACTCTGCGCATTCCTCGTTAATTCTTGAGCCGTAAAGGCGGCGTGTTATAGCCTAGTCCTTCTCCTGCGGCAAGAATTAACTTCCGCCCAGTGCCGACTTGATGACCAAATTCCTAGTGCTTGCCATGCTGCGTGGCTACAAGCGGTGGCTAAGCCCCCTGCTCGGGCAGCGTTGCCGATTCCACCCCAGTTGCTCCGCCTACGCCTACGAGGCGATAGAACGCTTCGGAGTGCTCAAGGGCGGCTGGATGGGCCTGGTCCGGCTGGGGAAATGCCACCCATTTCATCCCGGGGGCTACGATCCGGTCCCGCAAACCGAGCCGGCTGGCCACGGCCATGACTGAACGCCGCGCCTGGCTCTTGCCCTGGGCTTGCAGCTTGCTGCTGGCGGGGTGCGCATCCACCCCGGAGCGCCCACGCGCCCCAGAACCCGTTGCAGCCGCCCCCATCGTGGCGGATCCGGGCTATGCGATCGCCCGCGAAGTTCCCCAGGGTGGATTGCTGGTCGGACAACTCGCCAAAGGCAGTCGCCTGAAGCTGGACGGTCGCGACATCCGGGTCGGCGCCGATGGCCGTTTCGTGGTCGGCGTGGCGCGCACCCAGACCGAGCCGCTGAAATTCGCCGTGGACTTGCCGGACGGCCGCCACGCCGACGTCGAAGTCGCGGTGGTGGCGCGAACGTTCCCGCTCGAACGCGTCGATGGCGTTCCCGAAGACACGGTCAACCCGCCTCCGGAGATCGCCGAGCGGATCGCCCGCGAACAGGCCGAAGTCGACGCCGCGCGCCGACGCGACGACGATCGCGACGACTTCGACGCCCATTTCATCTGGCCGGTCCAGGGCCGCATCAGCGGCGTGTTTGGCAGCCAGCGTATCTACAACGGCACGCCGAAATCGCCGCACTCGGGCCTGGACATCGCCGCGCCGCAAGGCACCGCGGTGCAGGCGCCGGCCGGCGGCATCGTCACCTTCGCCAAGCCCGACCTGTATCTCACCGGCGGCACCATCCTGATCGACCACGGCCACGGCGTGAGCTCGAACTTCCTGCACCTGAGCCGGATCGACGTGCAGGTCGGGGATCGCGTCGAACAAGGCCAGGTCATCGGCTTGGTCGGCAAGACCGGTCGCGCCAACGGGCCGCAC
>JANYBA010000117.1 GCA_025360985.1 Gammaproteobacteria bacterium
TGATCGGGCCCGACGGTCAGCCGGCACCGCCTGCCAAGTCGGAAAAAGACGGTGGCGGTGGCGGCCAGCAACCCTTGAGCCTGATCTCGCTGCTGATTCCCGATGCCTATGCGGAGTCGGCGCCCGATATCAATTTGAAAACACCCGCCATCCAGGCGATCCAGACGCGCATGGCGCAGCGTTTCGATGGCTCGCTCAAGGCGTCCTTCGACGCCGGCGCGCTGGGCTTTGGCAATGACGGCATGATCAGCGTGCGCGACGCGAGCAAGATCGCACTCAAGGATCGCGTCGCCGTAAATCAGGCCGTCGCCGAGGACAATCGCGATCGCAAGGCGGTCTATCGCGAGATCGCCGTCGCCAACAACCATCCGGAGTGGGAGCCGCAAATCCGCGACACCTTCGCCCGGCAATGGGTCGCCAGCGCCCACGCGGGCTGGTGGTACCAGGCCAGCGACGGCACCTGGAAGCAGAAATAGTACGTGGCGCGTTCCCGATCGAAGCTCAATCGCGAATACGCCATCGAGATCCATGACCTGAGCCATGACGGCCGCGGAGTCGGCCGTCATGAAGGCAAGGCCGTGTTCGTTTCCGGGGCCTTGCCGGGCGAGACCGTGCTGGCCAGGCAGACCGGCCGCAATCGAAACTTCGACGAGGCCGAGACCCTGGAAGTGCAGGTCGCCTCGCCGGACCGCGTGGTTCCGCGCTGCGCCCATTTCGGCGTCTGCGCCGGCTGCGTGCTGCAACACCTGGCCGAGCCCCGGCAGATCGAGGCCAAGCATCGGGTCCTGCTCGAGAACCTGAGCCGCATCGGCCACGTCGAACCGGCGCGCGTGCTCGAGCCGCTGGTGGATGCGGCCTGGGGCTACCGCCGCAAGGGCCGTTTTTCGGTGCGCTTCGTCGAGAAGAAGGGCCGCACGGTGATCGGCTTTCGCGAGCTCAACCCGCGTTTCGTCGCCGAACTCGCGCATTGCCACACCATCGTTCCGGCCCTGGGCGAACGCATCGGCGATCTCGCGGCGCTGGTCGATTCCCTCGATGCCCGGCGCACGATCCCGCAGATCGAATTCATCGCCGGCGACGGCCCGGTCGCGCTGGTGTTCCGGCACATGGAGCCGCTCGGCGAAGACGATCGAAACAGGCTGACCAGGTTCGCGCAGGACAACGGTTTCGCGATCTACCTGCAACCCGGTGGCGTCGAGTCGGTCGCACCGTTGTGGCCCGAGCACCTCGAACTGAAATTCGCGATGACCGATTTCGGCATCGAGATGGCCTTTCGCCCGCTGGATTTCATCCAGGTCAATGCCGGCCTGAATCGCAAAATGATCGCCGTCGCGCTCGAATTGCTCGATGCCCAGCCGGATGATCGCGTCCTCGACTTGTTCGCGGGCCTCGGCAATTTCACCCTACCGCTGGCCCGCCGGGCCGGGCACGTGGTCGGCGTGGAAGGCGAGGCCGGGCTGGTGGCGCGCGCACGCGAAAACGCCGGGCGGAACGGCCTTGCCAACGCCGAATTCCATGCCGCCGACCTGGCCAAGGACCTGTCCGCGGAGCCCTGGATGAGGCAAGGCTTCGACAAGCTGTTGCTCGATCCGCCGCGCGCCGGCGCCGCGGAAGTGCTGGCGCAATTGCCGCTCAAGGGCATCCGGCGCATCGTCTACGTCAGTTGCCATCCGGCCTCGCTGGCGCGCGACGCCGGCTTCCTGGTACGCGAGCGCGGCTACACGCTGGCGGCGGCTGGCGCGATGGACATGTTCCCGCAGACCGCGCACGTTGAATCGATCGCGCTGTTCACGAAATAGGGCAGGGCGCCATGGCCATCGAGATCGAACGCAAATTCCTCGTCGCCAACGTCGGATGGCGGGCCCATGTCGAAAAATCCGTGCGCATGGCCCAGGGTTACCTCAACGACATGCAGGCGATGCGCGCCGGCACCCAGAAAGCCTCGGTGCGCGTTCGCATCGCCGGCGACCAGGCCTTCCTCAACATGAAGTCGCGCGAGCTCGGCCATACCCGCCAGGAATTCGACTACGAAATCCCGGTGGCCGATGCCGAGGAGTTGCTGAAGCTCTGCGTGGGCGGCCTGATAGCCAAGACCCGCCACTATGTCCGGCATGCCGGCTTTCTTTGGGAAGTCGACGAATTCGACGGCGAGAACTCAGGCTTGGTCGTGGCGGAAATCGAACTGCCGAGCGCCGACACCCAGTTCGAGAAGCCGGCATGGGCTGGCCGCGAGGTTACCGACCTGCTTCGCTATTACAATCTTGCCCTGGCCGAACGGCCGTATTCGCGCTGGCGCGCCGAGGAGAAGACCTGATGTTGGTGATCGGATGTTGGTGATTGGAATCTCCGGCCTGGAGTTGTCGGCCCGGGAACGCGACTGGCTGCAGCATCCGGCCTGCGCGGGCGTGGTCCTGTTCAGTCGCAACTTCGCCACGCGCGAGCAGGTCGCGGAACTGACGCAAGCCATCCGGGACGCGACGCCGCGGCCGCAGTTGGTTTGCGTGGACCAGGAAGGCGGCCGGGTGCAACGATTTCGCGACGGTTATGCGGATCTGCCGTCGCTGGACCATTTCGGTCGCCTCTACCAGCAGGACACGAAGGTCGCATTGCAACTGGCCGAGGAGCACGCCTGGCTGATGGCCAGCGAG
>JANYBA010000136.1 GCA_025360985.1 Gammaproteobacteria bacterium
TCAGGTCGGCGTCGACCTGGTCCTCGGTCGGGAACGGGCCGATGCCGAGCATGCCGTTCTCGCTCTGCAGCCAGACCTCAATGTCGGGCGAGACGAAGTTCGCCACCATCGTTGGCAAGCCGATGCCCAGGTTCACATAGAAGCCGTCTTGCAGTTCCTTGGCCGCGCGCGCCGCCATTTGATCGTGTGTCCAGGCCATGTCAGGCTCCTGCTTTCGCGGTGGTGGATCGTTCGCTGAGCGTGCGCTTCTCGATGCGCTTTTCGGGGTGGGCGTTCAACACGATCCGGTGCACGTAGATGCCGGGCAAATGCACGGCATCGGGATCGAACGCGCCGGTCTCGGCGATTTCCTCGACCTCGACGATCGTGGTCTTGCCGGCCATCGCCACCGCCGGGTTGAAGTTGCGCGCGGTGCGCCTGAAGATCAGGTTGCCGCTCTTGTCGGCCTTCCAGGCCTTGACGAGCGAGACCTCGGGCACCAGCGCCCGCTCCATCACGTATAGGTGGCCGTCGAATTCGCGCGTCTCCTTGCCCTCGGCGACGATGGTTCCAAAGCCGGTGCGGGTAAAAAAGGCCGGGATGCCGGCGCCGCCGGCGCGCAGGCGTTCGGCCAGCGTGCCCTGCGGATTGAACTCCAGTTCGAGCTCGCCGGCCAGGTACTGGCGTTCGAATTCCTTGTTCTCGCCGACGTAGGAAGAAATCATCTTCTTGATCTGGCGCGTACTGAGCAGCTGGCCGAGGCCGAAGCCGTCGACGCCAGCGTTGTTGGAGATCACCGTCAGGCCCTTGGCGCCGGAATCGCGCAGTGCGGCGATCAGTGCCTCGGGAATGCCGCACAAGCCGAAGCCGCCAACCGCGAGCGTCTGGCCGTCGCGAACCAGGTCGCGCAGGGCGGTATCGGCATCGGGGAAGCGTTTGTCGCGGACGCGGGCTGCAGGGGCGGTGGCCGTCATGGCGGTGACCTCTCGTTCGGTGGGCCATTTTACCTGCCATCCAAGGGTAGAATTTGCGCATGCCCAGCATGGATAGCCTCGCCAGCCCCGTCCGCGCCGACGTCGCCCTCGCGGTCGATCTCGACGGCAGCCTGCTGAGGACCGACCTGCTGGTCGAGTCGACGCTGGCCCTGCTCGGCCGGCGGCCGTGGCTCGCGCTGCGCTTCCCGGGCTGGATGCTGCGTGGCAAGGCCCATTTCAAGCGCGAGGTCGCCAGCCGGGTCGAACTCGACATCGCCAGCCTGCCCTGGGATGGGCGCGTGCTCGAACTCGTGCGCGCCGCCAAGGGCGCGCGCCCGTTGGTGCTGTGCACGGCCAGCGACGAAAAACTCGCGCGGGCGGTCGCCGACCACCTTGGCCTGTTCGACGAAGTCATCGCCAGCGACGGCCGGCGCAATATGTCCGGCAGCGCCAAGGCGCAGGCGCTGGTGGAGCGCTACGGCGAGAAGGGCTTCGACTACATCGGCAATACCGGCATCGACCTCAAGGTCTGGCCGCACGCGCGCCAGGCGATCGTCGCCAACGCGCCGGCCTCGCTGGCGCGCGCCGCCGGCAAGGTCAGCACGCTTGGCCAGCACCTGCCGGTCGTGGACGGCGGCGTGCGCGACTGGGTCCGGGCCCTGCGCCTGCACCAGTGGTTGAAGAACCTGCTGGTGTTCCTGCCCTTGCTGGCCTCGCACCAGTTCTTCAATCCGGTCGCGATCATGGACGCAGCGGTCGCCTTCGTGGCGTTCGGGCTGTGCGCCTCGGGCGTCTACCTGCTCAACGACCTGCTCGACCTCGCCGCCGATCGCCACCATCCGCGCAAACGCGCCCGACCCTTCGCGGCTGGTCGCCTGCCGCTGGTGCAGGGCCTGCTGCTCTCGCCGCTGTTGACCCTGGCCTCGTTCGGATTGGCGCTGCGGCTGTCGCCGAAGTTCGCCGCGGTGCTGGTGCTCTATTACGCCCTGACCCTGGCCTATTCGTTCCGGCTAAAGCGCAAGGCCATGCTCGATGTCATGGTCCTGGCCGGCCTGTACACGTTGCGCATCATCGCTGGCTCGGTGCTGCTGGTAGCGGCGCCCTCGTTCTGGTTGCTGGCGTTTTCGATGTTCCTGTTCCTGAGCCTGGCCATGCTCAAGCGCTACACCGAGCTGCGCACCCTGCTGGTCGATGGCAAGGAAGCCTCGCTCGGCCGCGGCTACACGGTCGACGACCTGCCGCTGGTGCAATCGCTGGGCGGCGCCAGCGGTTACCTGGCCGTGCTGGTGCTGGCGCTGTACATCAACAGCACCGCCAGCGAATTGCTCTATCGCCGGCCGCAGGTGCTGTGGCTGCTCTGCCCGCTGCTGCTGTACTGGATCAGCCGCGCATGGATGATCGCCCACCGCGGCCGCATGCGCGACGATCCGGTGCTGTTCGCGGTCACCGACCGCACCAGCCAGGCGGTGGTCCTGGTCGCCGCCTGCGTCGCCGCCGGAGCCATTTGATGGCGGTGGGCGAGTCCTGGGGCCGCTACCCGCGCGCGACCCAGCGCGTGGTCCCGACCGAGGCGCGCGATCGCGACCTGCCGCCGGCCGAAGGCAGCTGGCTCGCCTACGGCAATGGCCGCAGCTATGGCGATGTCTGCCTCAACGACGGCGGCGGCCTGCTGCACACGCGCCGGCTCGACCACTACATCGGCTTCGACGCCGGGACCGGCGTCCTGCGTTGCGAGGCCGGGGTCCTGCTTGATGAAATCATCGCCATGGTCGTGCCGCAGGGCTGGTTCCTGCCGGTTTCGCCCGGCACGAAATTCGTCACGGTCGGCGGCGCGATCGCCAACGACGTGCACGGCAAGAACCACCACGCCACCGGTTCCTTCGGCCACCACGTGCGTTGTTTCGAGTTGTTGCGCAGCGACGGCAGTCGCCGGCTCTGCTCGCCAGGCGAGAATCCGGAATGGTTCGCCGCGACGGTCGGCGGACTGGGCCTGACCGGCCTGATCACCTGGGCGGAACTGCAGCTGCGGCGCATTGAAGGGCCGTGGCTGGCCAATGAGACGATCAAGTTCGATGGCCTCGACGAATTTTTCCCGCTCTCTGCCGAATCCGCCAACAGCCATGAATACACGGTGGCCTGGATCGATTGCGCGGCGCGCGGCAAGGCCCTGGGCCGCGGCCTGTTCATGCGCAGCAACCACGCGCCGGCCGATCCAGGGCGCATTGCCCCGAAACCCGGCGCTGGCCCATCCATGCCGCCGCTGCCGTTTTCGCTGGTCAACGCCGCCAGCCTGCGCGCCTTCAACGCGCTGTACTGGCACCGGCAATGGCGTCGGCGCAATGCCTCGACCTGCCACTACGAACCCTTCTTCTATCCTCTCGATCGCATCCGCCACTGGAACCGCATGTACGGCCCGCGTGGTTTCCTGCAGTACCAATGCGTGGTGCCGCCGGGCGCGGCGCCGGACGCCACGCGCGAAGTCCTGCGCCGGATCGCCGCCAGCGGCCAGGGTTCGTTCCTGGCGGTGCTCAAGCAATTCGGCGATCGGCCGTCGCCCGGCCTGCTGTCGTTCCCGCGTCCGGGCACGACCCTGGCCCTGGATTTCCCGATCG
>JANYBA010000012.1 GCA_025360985.1 Gammaproteobacteria bacterium
AATTCACTCTGACCCCTTTTGACCCCTTTTCCGCAGCAAAAAAAAGGACGCCAGGCGTCCTCGCAACTTGCGGGCCCTGGGAAATCGGGGTCAGATCGGGGTAGTGCTCATGTCGCACGCTGAGCGCCGGTTTCCCGACGCCACCTTGCATTCGCTATCCTGAACTATACCGGAGACCCCCTCATGGCACAAAGCATCCACGAATTCCACGACGATCCGCGCAATGCCGGCATCCGCATCTGGATCAATGGCGTGCTCAAGCCGCGCGCCGAGGCCACGATCTCGGTGTTCGACAGTGGCTTCGTGCTCGGCGACGGCGTCTGGGAAGGCTTGCGGGTGAGCGGTGGCCATCCGCTGTTCCTGGACGACCACCTCGACCGCTTGTTTGAAGGCGCCAAGGCGATCGCACTGGACATCGGCCTGGACCGCGCCGGCCTGACCCGGGCGATCTACGAGACTTTGGCCGCGAACGGCATGGAAGATGGCGTGCACGTCCGTTTGATGGTCACCCGCGGCGTCAAGCGCACGCCCTACCAGGATCCGCGCGTCACCGTCGGCCCGGCGACCGTGGTGATCATCCCGGAATTCAAGGTCGCCAAGCCCGAGACGCTGGCCACCGGCCTGAGCCTGTTCACCGTGCACGTGCGCCGTGGATTTCCCGATGTGCAGGACCCCAAGCTCAACAGCCACAGCAAGCTCAATTGCATCACCGCCTGCATCCAGGCCTACACCGCCGGCGCCGACGAGGCGCTGATGCTCGATCCGCACGGCTTCGTCGCCACCTGCAACTCGACCCACTTTTTCATCGTGAGACGCGGCGAAGTGTGGACCTCGACCGGCGACTACTGCCTGGGCGGCATCACCCGCGCCAATGTCCTGAAAGTCTGCCGCGAAGCCGGCATCCCGGCCTTCGAGAAGAACTTCAGCCTGACCGAAGTCTATTCGGCCGAAGAAGCCTTCGTGACCGGCACGTTCGCCGGCGTGGCGCCGGTGCGCACGATCGACGGACGATCCATCGGCGCTGGCCGTCCGGGCACGACGGTCGCGCGCCTGCAGGACTTGTATCGCGGCTTGGTGGAACGCGACTTGCAGTTCCGTAGTGGCATGCTGCTGGCATGAGCGAGCCGTTGCGGGTCGCGATGTGGAGCGGACCACGCAATATTTCCACCGCGATGATGCGCGCCTGGGAGAACCGCAAGGATTGTGTCGTCAGCGACGAACCGCTGTACGCCGCCTACCTCGCGGCCACCGGGCTCGATCATCCGGGCCGCGACGAAGTCATCGCCGCTGGCGAGACCGACTGGCGCAAGGTGGAGCAAGCATTGACCGGGCCGGCCCCGGACGGCCGCGCGGTCTGGTACCAGAAGCACATGAGCCACCACCTGCTGCCCGGCATGGGCAGGGATTGGATCTGGTCGCTGCGCAATGTGCTCTTGATCCGCGATCCGGCCGAAGTGGTGTCGTCCTACCTGAAATCGCGCGCCACGGTCGCGCCCGAGGACATCGGACTATTGCAGCAGGGCCGCCTGTTCGACGAAATAGTCGCTCACACCGGCGAAGCACCGCCGGTGCTCGACGCCGGCGATTTCCTGCGCGCGCCCGCACCGCACCTGCGCGCGCTCTGCGATTGGCTCGGCATCGATTTCAGCGAGCGCATGCTGCATTGGCCGGCCGGGCCGCGCGCCAGCGACGGCATCTGGGCGCCGCATTGGTACGACGCGGTCTGGAAGTCCACCGGTTTCGAGCCATGGCAGCCGCGCGAGGTGCATCTCGACGGCGATGCCGCGCGCGTCGCCGAGGCCTGCCGCCCCGTATTCGAACGCCTGCACGCTCAGCGGCTGCGCTGCTCCTGAGCCAGCGCCGCTACCGCATCGCGTGCCAGGGGTTCCAGGCCTTCGCCACCCTCGCCGAGATGGGCGATGATCTGCTTGCGCATGCGCGGGTCCCAGAACTTGCGCAGGTGCTCGGCGATTCCGGCCACGCCGACGGTGCTATCGGGTTCGACCGCGAAGAAATGCGCGATGTCGTTGGCCATGGTGCAGAGCCGTTCGATATTCATGTCGGTGCGGCTCCGGCAACGAGGCGCTGCGGGTGGCTGTACACGACGTGCTGCCCGGGCCGCGCGAATCCGACCAGGGTCAACCCGGAACTTTGCGCAAGTTGTATGGCCAGCGCGGTCGGCGCGGAGATCGCCGCCAATAGCGTGAAGCCGGCGCTTGCGGCCTTGGTGACCATCTCGTAGCTGGCGCGGCTGGTCACCAGTCCGAATCCAGTCGTGGCATCGATTCCGGCACGGCGCAGCGCGCCGATCAGCTTGTCGAGCGCATTGTGCCGACCGACGTCTTCGCGCACGAGAACGATCGCGCCGTCCGTGCTGGCCCAGGCGGCAGCGTGCACGGCGCCCGTCAGTGCGTTGATCGATTGCCGTTCACGCAGCCCGCCCAGCGCGCGTTCCAAAGCTGATTCTTCGATCTTCGGTCCAACAGGCACCGTGGGCGGTTGCCGCACAACTTCCTCGAGCGTGCGCGCGCCGCACAGGCCGCAGCCGCTACGGCCCGGCAATAATCGTTGTTGGTCGCTTCCGAGTGACCTGCCCTTCGCGCCTTCCGAAACACGCATGGCCAGCTCGATTCCTTCCAGGCGCGGGCGCACTTCGACCAATTCCAACTCGTCGGGCTTCGTGATCATGCCTTCACTTAGCGAGAACCCGAGCGCGAAATCCTCGAGGTCCGCCGGCGTGGCCATCATCACGGCGAATGGAATCTCGTTGTAGAGCAGCGCCACCGGGATTTCCTCGGCGATGCAGTCGTCGACGCGATCGTGCTGGCCATCGTGCCAGCGCTCGACCACGCGCCGCACGACGCCGGCGGTTTCAGGGGCGGGCATTGGTGTCGACCGTGGCGGCGGCGTCGAGCAAATCCTGTTGTTCGACGTCCTGCGCATGGTGGCGACGTTGCCATTCCGAGGGCTGGCTGACGCGAGTAACTTCCACCGCGGTGACTTTGTACTCGGGGCAGTTGGTGGCCCAGTCGGAATTCTCG
>JANYBA010000156.1 GCA_025360985.1 Gammaproteobacteria bacterium
GGCCCAGCGCATCACCGACTTCCGCCTGACCCAGCCGCTGTCGCGCGCGCCGACGCCGTACCCCACGGAGGTCCGGGTGCTGTCGACGCAGGAAGGCCTGGCGATCGCTTTCATCAATACCCAGCCCGCCAACGTCCCGCGCACCCGCCAGGTGGTGCAGCGCGATTCCGACGCGCCGACCGACCGGGTCAACGTCTATGTCGATTTCGATGGCGAGGGGCGGATCGGCTACAACTTCATGGTGCGCCTGTCCGACAGCATCCAGGACGAGACCATCACCAACGAGAACCAGTTCAACGCCGACTGGGATGGCAACTGGAAGCACGCGGTCGCCGAGGACGGCGACACCTGGACGGTCGAGATCCTGATCCCCTGGTACATCGCGCCGATGAAGGACGGCCAAGACGGCAAGCGCACGATCGGCCTGCAGTTCGACCGCGTGATCGGCGCCACCGGCGAACGCATGGGCTGGCCGGCGATCTTCGGCGGCGAACAACGCTTTCTCAGCGCCTTCAACAAGGTCGAGGTGCCTTCCTTCAGCGCTTCCTTGCTGGCGGTCACGCCCTACGTGTCCGGCATCTACGACAACGTCGGCGGCCACGGCAACATCGACCAGGGCGCCGACATCTATTGGAAGCCGAACGGCAAATTCCAGCTGACCGCCACCATCAACCCGGACTTCGGCCAGGTCGAAAGCGACCAATTGGTGGTCAATTTCGGCGCGACCGAGACCTTCTTCAGCGACAAGCGGCCGTTCTTCACCGAGAACCAGGGCTTCTTCGACGTTCCCTTCGGAACCAACAACACCGCCAACCGGCTGATCTACACGCGCCGGGTGTCCGGCGACGTGACCGCCGCATTGAAGTTCAACGGCAGCCTGGCCGGCTTCAACTACGGCGTGTTCGCGGCCAGCGAAGCCGATCCCTGGGGTCGCGATTTCTACGCGCTGCGCGTCACCCGGGAATTGGCGACGCAGGGTTTCGGCGCCATGCTCACGCGCGTGGACAATCCGTTCATCGACCGCACGGCCGACGTCGTTTCGTTCGACCACCACTGGAATCCGACGCCGCAACTTTCGGTCAACTCCGGGTTCGTCGAATCCATCATCGACCAGTCGGGTGCCACCACCAGCGACCATGGCGAGCAGGTCCGCGTCGATTACGACGCCGGCGGCGGTTGGCGGCACCAGTTCTACGCGCAGCACCTGGGCCGGGACCTGCAGCTGAACGATTTCGGCTTCCTGGACCGGAACAACTTCAACTTCGCCCGCTACTCCGCGTCGCATCGCCTGACCGACCTCCCGGCGAGTTCGCCGTATGCGTCCCACGACTGGCAATACGTGGCGCTGACGCGGTTCAACGACCAGGGCGTGAACATCGAGAACATCCTCGCGCTCAAGCGCCAGAGCGACATGCGCGACGGCGGCAGCCAGTTCTGGGAGGTCGATTGGATCAGTCCCGGCAACGACGACCTGATCACCCGCGGGCACGGTACCGTCCAGACCCCGGCCCGGCTCAACCTGTTCGCCGAGCGCTATTTCCCGCGCCGGGACAAGGGCCACTGGGAGTTCTACGTCAACGGACATTACCAGGACGAGGGCTTGAAGAGCCCGGGCCACGGCGCGCTCGAGTTTGATTTCGAGCCCACCTACCACGTCAACGACACGCTGAGCTTCTACGGCGGCCTGGACGTCAAGCATTCGCCGGACTGGCTGGTCTGGCACGACAACGAGCAGCACCTCGCGTCGATGGACGCGCGCATCGTCTTCCTGACCCTCGGCTCGATCTGGTTGATCGACTCCAAGCAGGAACTGCGGGTGAAGTTGCAGGCGGTCGGCCTCGATGCCGACACCCGCCAGGCCTGGGATCTTGACGCCAGCGGCCGGCCGATCCCGTCGTTCGACCCGGTCCCCGGCTTCACCCTGCGCAACATGGGCTTCCAGATCCGCTATCGCCGCGAGATCGCGCCCCTGTCGTACCTGTACGTGGCTTACGTGCGCGGCGGCTCGCTGTTCGAAGACGCCGTTGGCCCGACCGATGCCTTCCACGAGTTGCGCCGCGCCTTCGATTTGCGCGACAGCGAGCAGCTGTTCGTGAAACTCAGCTATCGCTTCGAGCTCTAGCTGGCGACTGGTCAAGGAGACCAAAAAGATGGCGATGACGATGCCCAGGGTGGCCCTGCTGGTGCTGGCCTTTT
>JANYBA010000166.1 GCA_025360985.1 Gammaproteobacteria bacterium
GGCGAAGCGCAGGCGGCGGACATCGTCGTGGTCAACCACCATCTGTTGCTGGCGGACCTGGCGATCAAGAAGGAAGGCTTCGGTGAAATACTGCCGGGCGCTTCGACCTTCGTGCTCGACGAGGCGCACCAGCTGCCGGAACTGGCCGCGCAATTCTTTGGCGATGCCGTCGGCTCGCGGCAGCTGCTCGAGCTGGCGCGCGATTCGCTCAAGGAATGCGCCAATACCCCTTCGGCGCTGGCGACCGTGCAGCAGCCGATGCGCGAACTCGAGCAGGCGGTCAAGGTATTGCGGCTGGCCATGGAAGGAATGCCGGCGCGCGGCGGCGCCAATCGCGTGCATGCACAGCCGCCGGCGGCGGCAGCGCTGGCGGCGCTCGATTCGGCGCTCGACCACTTGCAGCGCGGGCTGGTTCCCTTGTCCGAGACTTCGCCCGGTTTCGCGGCCTGCGCCGAGCGCGCGCAGGCTCTGCTACAACGATTGCGCGACTGGCAGGAAAAGGGGTCAGATCCCTTTACCCCGGAAAAGGGATCTGACCCCTTTTCCGTGTGTTGGTACGACCTGACGACGCGCGGCTTCGCACTGCAGCGCACGCCGCTCGACGTCTCCGGCCCCTTGCGCGACTACCGCCTGCAATCGCGCGCGGCCTGGATCTTCACTTCGGCAACCATGGCGGTGGCCGGTGACTTCGACCACTTGGCCGGCCGGCTCGGGCTGGACGACCCGCGCACCCTGTTGCAACCGAGTCCCTTCGACTGGCAACGCCAGGCGCTGTGCTTCCTGCCGCCCGGCTTGCCCGAGCCGAACACGCAGGGTTTCGGCACCGCGCTGATCGAGGCGGTGCGACCAGTGCTGGAAGCATCGCGCGGCCGTGCGTTCCTGTTGTTCACCTCGCACCGCGCCTTGCGCGAGGCCGCGGAGGCGCTCAAGAACGGTCCGTGGCCGCTGTTCGTGCAGGGCACGGCGCCGCGCAATGTCCTGCTCGAGCAATTCCGCCATTCCGGCGATGGCGTGCTGCTCGGCGCGGCGAGTTTCTGGGAAGGCGTGGACGTTGCCGGCGATGCCCTGTCGGTGGTAGTGATCGACCGGCTGCCGTTCGCCGCGCCGGACGATCCCGTGCTCGAGGCCAGGCTCGAAGCGGTACGCCGCGCCGGCGGCAATCCGTTCCGCGACGAGCAATTGCCGCAAGCAGTGCTGGCGCTCAAGCAAGGTGCCGGCCGCCTGATCCGGACCTTCGAGGACCGCGGCGTGCTGGTGCTTTGCGATCCGCGCCTGCTCGGAAAAAGCTACGGCAAGTTGTTCCTCGACAGCCTGCCGCCGATGCCGCGCACGCGATCGCTGGCCGATGTGCAGGAATTCTTCGCCGTGGCGACCACGCCATGAAGCTGGACGCCATGAAGTTGCTGGCGATCGATACCAGCACCGAGGCTTGTTCGGTCGCGTTGTGGATCGACGGCGAGGTTCACGAGCGCTACGAAATAGCGCCGCGCCGGCATACCGAGCTGGTATTGCCCTGGGCCGACGAACTGTTGGCCGATGCGGGAATCGCGAGGTCGCAACTCGATGCCATCGCCGTCGCGCGTGGGCCCGGCGCCTTCACCGGCGTTCGCTTGGCCGTGGCGCTGGCGCAGGGCATGGCGTTGGGGCTGGGAATTCCGGTCGTTCCCGTGTCGACGCTGGCCGCCCTGGCGATGCAGGTGCCTTTTTCTCCCTCTCCCGCACTGGCGGGAGAGGGTTGGGGTGAGGGTGCGGGTATCCTCGCGGCGATCGACGCCCGCATGGGCGAGATCTACTTCGGCGTGTTCCGCGGTGAACACGACGACGTTCGCGCCCTCGCCGCCGAGTGGATCGCCACCGCCGAGTTTCCGCAGCTGCCGATCGCCCGCGAATGGCACGGCCTTGGCACGGGTTTTGCCGCTGCCGACGGTCGCCTGCGTGCGGTGCTCGGGACTTCATTGAAGGCCTGCGACCCGATGGCACTGCCGCGCGCCGCCGATGTCGCCCGGCTCGCCGCGCTCGCCTTGTGCCGCGGCGAAGCC
>JANYBA010000194.1 GCA_025360985.1 Gammaproteobacteria bacterium
TTTTACGAATTCCTCAAGCGCGCCGGGGTCTCGCGCATGGCCAGCGAACGCCACTACGGCCTGGCCCTGGTGCTGGGCGGCGGCGAAGCAAGCATGGAGGAACTGGCGCGCATGTACGCCATGCTCGGCAACGATGGCCGCCTGCGCTCCCTGCGCTGGCGCCGCGACGACCCGCAGGAACTGGGCGCGGCGCTGCTCAGCCCGGAAGCCAGCTTCATCACCCGCGACATGCTGCAACACCATCCGCGCCCGGGTTCCGAGTTCGGCGCGCAATCCGATCGCCAGGCGATCGCCTGGAAGACGGGTACGTCCTGGGGATTCCACGACGCCTGGACCGCGGGCCTGGTCGGTCCGTACGCGATCGTGGTCTGGTTGGGCAACTTCGATGGCCGGGGCAATCCCGCGCTGGTTGGCGTGGACGCCGCGGCGCCACTGTTCTTCGAACTCGTGGACGGACTCCACGCCGGCGGCGTGGCCTTGGCCGAGCCGCATCGGCAATGGCCGCTCAACCTGCGCCGCGTCGAGATCTGCCGCGCCAGCGGCGACCTGCCCAATGCCTGGTGCCCGGAACGCGGCATGACCTGGTTCATTCCCGGCAAGTCACCGATCCGCGTCAGCCGCGTGCATCGCGCCGTGCCGGTCGATATCGCCACCGGACGCGTTGCCTGCGGCGCCTTCGATCCCGCGAAGATGCGCATGCAGGTGTTCGAGTACTGGCCTTCGGACCTGGCGCAGGTGTTCGCGCAGGCCGGCATTCCGCGCCAGCGGCCGCCGCCGGAGGACGCCTGCTCGCGCGGCCAGGCCTGGCTGGGCTCGGCGCCGATGATCACCTCGCCTTACCGCGCCACCAACTACGCCTTGCGACTTTCCCATCCGGAACAGGCGCAGCTGTCGCTCGCGGCGACCACCGACGCCGACGTCGCGCGGGTGTACTGGTTCGCCGGCGACGGCTTTGTCGGCAGCAGCCAGGCCGGCGTCGCGCTCGCCTGGCAACCGCCGCGCCCGGGGCACTATCGCCTGTCGGTCGTCGACGACCACGGTCGCCAGGACGCGCGCGAGATCGAAGTCAGCGTCGAGCGCTAGGCACTTGCCCAACACTTCAGCCGAAGTGCGAGTCCAGCGCGCGCCCGGCCAGCAAGTGCAGGTGCAGGTGGAAGACGGTCTGGCCGCCGTCGTGGTTGCAATTCATCAATAGCCGATAGCCGCTTTCGGCGAAGCCCTCGCGCTTGGCGTAGGCGGCCGCGGCGAGCAGCAAGCGCCCGAGCAATTCGGCCTCGCCGTCGGGCACGTCGTTGAGCGTGGCGTGCGGCTGCTTGGGCACGAACAGCACGTGCACCGGCGCCTGCGGGTGGATGTCGCGGAAAGCGATCAGGCGATCGTCCTCGAAGACGATGTCGGCGGGGATTTCCCGGCGGATGATCTTGCTGAAAAGACTGTCGGACATCGCAGGCTCCTCCATCAACTGGTAATTTCCTGGCGCGAACCGAAGGCGTGCGCCAGGGTACCGCGGTCAACGTACTCCAGTTCGCCACCGAGCGGCACGCCGTGCGCCAGCCGGCTCGGGCGCACGTCGAACTGCCGCGCCAACTGCGCCAGGTAGTGCGCGGTGGCTTCGCCTTCGACCGTTGGATTCGTGGCGATGATCAGTTCCTTGACCTCGCCCTCGGCCAGGCGCCGCGCCAGCAGGTCCAGGCCGAGCTCGCGCGGTCCGATGCCGTCCAGCGGCGAGAGCCGACCCTGCAGGACGAAATACAGGCCGCGATAACCGGTCGCGTGCTCGATCACGCGGCGATCGGCCGGGCTTTCCACCGCGCACAGCAGGCCGCGCTCGCGCGAGCCGCTGGCGCAGGTGGCGCAGAGCTTGTCTTCGCTGAAGTCGCGGCACTGCTGGCAATGGCCGACGCGTTCGACCGCCTCCTTCAAAGCCGCCGCAAGCCGCAGGCCGCCCTCGCGATTACGCTCAAGCAAATGGTAGGCCATGCGCTGCGCCGATTTCGGGCCGACGCCGGGCAGCCCGCGCAGCGCTTCGATCAGTTGTTCGAGGAGCGGGCTGGTGCTCAACTACTGAATGCTCAGAACGGCAGGCTTCAAAACGGCAACTTCATGCCGGGCGGCAACTGCATGCCGGCAGTGGCGACCGACATCCGCTTGGCGCTCTCGGCATTGGCCTTGGCGACGGCATCGTTGAAGGCGGCGGCGACGAGGTCTTCGAGCATTTCGGCGTCGGCCAGTACCGATGGATCGATGTGCACCTTGCGCGTCTCGAACTTGCAGGTGATGGTGACGGCGACCACGCCGCCACCCGATTGGCCGGTGACCTCGAGTCCGGCCAGTTCCAGTTCGACGCGCTTGAGATTGTCCTGCACGCGTTGGGCCTGCTGCATCATCTGGGCGATATTGCCGCGCAT
>JANYBA010000232.1 GCA_025360985.1 Gammaproteobacteria bacterium
GTCCGGCCCGTGCATGTGCAACGGCCCGAACAGCGAGCGCTTCCAGCCGCCGAAACTGTGGAAGGCCATCGGCACCGGGATCGGCACGTTCATGCCGACCATGCCGACCTGGATGTTGTGGGCGTACTGGCGCGCGGCGTCGCCGTCGCGGGTGAATATCGCCGTGCCATTGCCGTATTCGTGTTCATTGACCAGTTTGCAGGCGCTGTCGAAGTCGGGCGCGCGCGTCACGCAAAGCACCGGTCCGAAGATTTCTTCCTTGTAGATGCGCATGTCCGGTGTCACGCGATCGAACAGGCTGCCGCCGAGGAAGAAACCACCGTTGCCGGCGGCCGCGTGCGCACGTCCGTCGACTACGAGCTGAGCGCCTTCCTCGACGCCGAGGTCGACGTAGCCCCGGACCTTGTCGCGATGCGCGCCGGTGACCAGCGGGCCCATGTCAGGGTCACCCTGGCAGCCGGGGCCGATGCGCAGGCCTTCGACCATGGGCTTGAGCCTGGCGATCAGGGCATCGGCGGTGGCGTCGCCGACGCACACCGCGACCGAGATCGCCATGCAACGTTCGCCGGCCGAGCCGTAGCCGGCGCCGAGCAGGGCGTTGGCGGCCTGGTCCATGTCGGCATCGGGCATGACCACCATGTGGTTCTTGGCGCCGCCCAAAGCCTGCACGCGCTTGCCGGCGGCGCTGCCGCGCGAGTAGATATATTCAGCGATCGGCGTCGAACCGACGAAGCTCACCGCCTGCACGCGCGGATCATCGAGCAGGGCGTCGACCGCCTCCTTGTCGCCGTGCACGACATTGAACACGCCGTCGGGCAATCCGGCTTCCTTGAGCAATCGCGCCAGGATCATCGGCGGCGTCGGGTCGCGCTCGGAGGGCTTGAGGATGAAGGTGTTGCCGCAGGCAATGGCGATGGGAAACATCCACATCGGCACCATGCACGGGAAATTGAACGGGGTGATGCCGGCGACCACGCCCAGCGGCGAATACTCGCTGTAGCTGTCGACGCCGCCGCCGACGTTCATGGAATGCTCGCCCTTGAGCAAGTGCGGGATGCCGCAGGCGAATTCGACCACTTCCATGCCGCGGGTCAATTCACCGCGGGCGTCCGACAAGACCTTGCCGTGCTCGGCGGTGATCGCCGCGGCGATTTCGTCGGCGTGTTTTTCCAGCAGTTCCTTGAACTTGAACAGCACCCGCGCGCGATTGAGCGGCGTGGTCGCCGCCCAGGCCGGAAACGCCGCTGCGGCGTCTGCTATCGCTGCTTCGACTTCGACTTTCGAAGCCAGCGGCAGCTTGCCGGTGACCCGGCCAGTGGCCGGGTCGAAGACATCGCCGAATCGCCCGTTGCCGCCCGCGATTTCCTTCCCATGGATGAAATGCGCGAGCTGGATTGGCGTTTCAGTCATGGCAACGATCTCATGCGGTGCGTTCCCTTCTCCCACCGGGAGAAGGTGGCCCGAAGGGCCGGATGAGGGTACGCATCGAATCGCACCCTCACCCCAACCCTCTCCCACGGGGAGAGGGGGAAAAGCCGATCAGGCCAGCGCTTTCTCGGCGGGCACGTAGTCGTAGCCGAGATCCTTGGCGACGGCTTCGTAGGTGATCTTGCCGGCGTGCACGTTCAGGCCATTGCGCAGGTGGGCATCGTCCATCATCGCCCGCTTGGCGCCCTTGTTCGCCAGTCGCACGGCGAAGGGCAGGGTGGCATTGGTCAGAGCGAAGGTCGAAGTCCGCGCAACACCACCGGGCATATTGGCGACGCAGTAGTGGATGATGCCGTCGACTTCATAAGTCGGGTTCTGGTGGGTGGTGGCCTTCGAGGTTTCGAAGCAGCCGCCCTGGTCGATGGCGACGTCGACCAGCACCGAGCCCGGGCGCATCAATTTGAGCTGCGCGCGCGAAATCAACTTCGGCGCCGCGGCGCCCGGCACCAGCACCGCGCCGATCACCAGGTCGGCGCCGGGCAGGCGCTCTTCGATGGCGTCGTGGGTCGAATAGATCGTGGTCAGGCGATCTCCGTACAGTTCATCGAGTTCCTTGAGGCGCGGCAACGAGCGGTCGAGGATGGTGACGTGGGCGTTCAGGCCCTTGGCCATGCGCGCGGCGTTGATGCCGACCACGCCGCCGCCGATCACCAGCACTTCCGCCGGCATCACGCCGGGGACGCCGCCGAGCAGCACGCCGGACCCGCCCTGCGCCTTCTCCAGCGCGTGCGCGCCGGCCTGGATCGACATGCGGCCGGCGACTTCGCTCATCGG
>JANYBA010000262.1 GCA_025360985.1 Gammaproteobacteria bacterium
CATGGGCCGGATCGCCGAGCTCGAACGCTGGGTCGCGGGCATCAAGCCGGACCTCACGCTGCTGCTCGACCTCGGCATCGACCAGGGCCTGGCGCGCGCCCGCGGTCGCGCCGGCGAACCGGATCGGATCGAGCGCGAGGATTCGGCTTTCTTCGAACGCGTGCGCGCCGTCTATCTGGCGCGCGCGGCCGCCGAGCCCGCGCGCTGGCGCATCATCGACGCGAGTCGCCCGGTAAACGAAGTCGTCGTGCAAGTCGAGGCCGCGATCGGCGCCTGGCTGGATGCGTCGCGGTGAGCGAACTGGCGCCTTGGCAGGAGTCCGTACTCGATTCTGCGACCCAATTGCTGGCCGACGGCCGGCTTGCGCATGGCCTGTTGCTGTATGGGCCGCCGGCCATGGGCAAGCGCGAGGTAGCGGAAGCTCTCGCCAAACGCCTGTTGTGTCCGACACCGGACGCGCGAGGGCGTGCTTGTGGGCAATGCCGGAGCTGTCGACAATTCGAGCAGCGATCCCAACGCGATCCGGTAGAGACTCGTCCTGACGGGTCACTCGCACAACCCAATGGGCACCCGGGACATCCAGATGTGGTGTTCCTTGGGTATGTGCTGAATGAGAAGGGCAGCTCCAAGAAAATGCGTACCGAGCTGGTCGTTGATCAAGTGCGTGAACTTGGACAATGGTTTGCGTTGACCGCAAGTCAAGGCGTTGCCCAAGTTGCCATCATCGAGCCTGCCGATCAATTGAATGATAATGCGGCCAACGCCTTGCTCAAGACCTTGGAAGAACCTTCGTCGAACCGGTACCTGCTACTGGTGACGGACAATCCGGGAAGGCTGCCGGCCACAGTTCTCAGCCGTTGCCAACGCTTGGAATTCAGAATTCCGGAGCCAGCAGTCGCGCGGCAATGGCTCCGCGATCGTGGCATCGCCGATGCCGATGCCTGCGAGGCGCTTGATGCCGCGCGTGGCCATCCTGGCCTGGCGGCCGAGTGGCTGGCGCAAGGCGGTCTGGCGCTACGCCAAGAAGTGAAGTCCGACTTGGAACAGATCGCGGCCGGCCGCGGCAGTCCCGTGACCACGGCGCAGCGCTGGCTGGCCGACGATTCAGCCGACCTTCGCCTGCGCTTCGCCGCCGACCTCGCCCTGGAGGCCGGCAAGCGCCAGTCCGCTGGCATGGGCCGGATCGGCGACTGGTTCAATGCCGTCGGCCGTTGCCGGATGCAATTGCGGGCGCCCCTGCGCCACGATCTGGTGCTGGCCGGGTTGCTGCACGAATGGGGTAACATGTTCCGGCGCGCGGGCTGACGCGGCGCGCTGGATCCGAGGACGGGAGCGAATCATGGTCGGTGGTGGAGCAGGCGCACGCCAGGGCATTCTCTCGCTGGCAATCAAGGACAAGGCCCAGTTGTACGGCGCCTACATGCCCTACGTGAAAGGTGGCGGCATCTTCGTGCCGACCAGCCGCAAGTATTCGCTCGGCGACGAAGTGTTCCTCCTGCTTTCGCTGCCTGACGACAAGGAACGGCTGCCGGTCGCCGGCAAGGTCGTCTGGATCACGCCGCCGGGCTCGCAGGGCAATCGCGCCGCCGGCATCGGCGTGCAGTTCAGCGATTCGGCCGAAGCCGAAATCGCCAAGGGCAAGATCGAAGCGCTGCTGGCGGGCATCCTCGAATCGGACAAGCCTACCCTCACGATGTGAGTGGTCAGCGGAAGAACAGCATCTTCAGGGTCATGCCGCCGGCCACCGCGACCAGGATGAACAACAGCGCGATCCGGATGCGCAGCAACCGCGATTGCGGATCGGCCCCGGTTTTTTCGCTGACCTGCAAGGCTTCCGGCAGGTAGGACGGCGCCTCGGTACCTTCCAGCAAGCCAAGCTCGCTCATCAGTTCGCGGGCCCGCTTGTAGTCGTCGGAATTCAGCACCCACACCGAGGCCTGTTCGGTGGCATTGGCCTTTTTGTCGGCGTAGCTGAATTGGCGACGGCTGTGGCCCTTGTACGAGCGGCCGCCGATGACGCGGTTCTCGATGCCGGCGTCGGCCAGGAGCTTGGCCACGGTTTCGACGTTTTCCAGACGCGGCGATGTGAACAACTGGCGCATCAGCTGGCCTCGCCAGGGTTGAGCGACTCTTCGGGCAGCACGCGGATCAGGCCTTCCTGCGCGACCGACGCCACCAGGACGCCTTCGCGGGTGAAGAACATGCCGCGGGCCAGGCCGCGCGCGTTCTGCGCGGTCGGGCTATCGAGCGAATACAACAACCAGTCGTCGACCCGGAAGGGACGGTGGAACCACATCGCGTGGTCGAGCGAGGCCATCTGCACGTTCGGCTGGTAGTAGCTGATGCCGTGCGGAAAGGTCGTGGTCCCGAGCAGGTAGAAGTCGGAGGCGTAGGCGAGCATGGCGCGATGCATTTCCGGCGAATCGTCGATCTTGTCGACGAGGCGCAGCCAGACCTGCTGGTAGGGCGGGCGCTTGGGCGGCTTGACCTCGTCGCGCGGATAGATCGGACGCATTTCGAACGGACCCATGCGCGATAGCCAGCGCTGCATCTTTTCCGGCAGGGTCGCCAGCACTTCCGGCGCCGGCGAATGGGTCGGCTCGACGTCTTCGGGCTGCGGCACTTCCGGCATGTTGAACTGGTGTTCGACGCCGGGCTCGGCCTTCTGGAACGAAGCGGCGAACACCAGGATCGGTTGGCCGTGCTGGATCGCGGTCACCCGGCGCACGGAGAAACTGTGGCCATCGCGGGTGCGATCGACGATGAAAACGATCGGCGCGGTGATGTCGCCGGCGCGCAGGAAGTAGGCGTGGATGGAGTTGACGCTGCGGCCTTCGTCGACGGTCTGCTGGGCGGCAGACAGGGACTGGCCGAGCACCTGGCCGCCAAAGACGTATTTGGTGCCGATGTCGCGGCTCTGGCCGCGGAACAGGTTGTCTTCCAGGCGCTCGAGCGTGAGCAGGTCGACGAGTTCGGAAACGACGGGGGCGGTCATGGTGCGATTATACCGATGGCCGGATGTGCCGGCGCCCACGGGCGCGACCTCTGCATGCGGTCACATCGGCCGCGCCCGCGGGCACCTTCATCCGGCCAACCGCGTCAGTCCGCTCGCGGCCAGCACGCGCTGCCACGGGAACAAGGGCCCGGGATCGCGTTTGCGCGGCACCTGCGACTCGGGATCGTCGCTGGCCGCGACCAGGGCGGTGTCGAAGTCTTCGTGGCCGGCAATCTGGCGGAGATTGGGCAGGTCGCGGCGCAGTTGCAGCAAGAGCGCGATCAGCGCATCGACCTGTTCCGCCGTGTAGGTCTCGGCCATCGCCTGGTGGCGGGAGTCGAACCAATGCGGATAGCGGCCGATGTTGACCAGTTCGATACCGACCGATCGGGGGTTGTAGCCACGCGTGTGGTGGGCGATCCGTTCGGGATGCACGAAGGCGTGGACCGAACCGTCGCGATCGACATAGTAGTGGCCGCTGTTGCCGGTGCCGGCGTCGTACAGCACGCGCTCGCCGTATTCGCGGGCCATGGCCAGGTCCGGCAACTCCGTGCAGTGGATGACGACGAGGTCGATGTCGGCGGTGGACCGCGATTCCAGCCGGCTTTCGTAGGGCAGGGGCCAGGCGCGCAGGTCGAGGGCGGTCATGGCCGCATGCTAGCATTCGCGCCATTCCGGAACCCGCCATGACCTTGCCTCCCGCCGACTCCGCATTGGGCCGATTGATGGCCAACTTGCCCCGCGCCGGGCGGGTCGAATGGATCGGCCTGCGTCCAGCGCGCGAGGTCCCGATGAACGAAGTCGACGATGCCTTCGCCGAGCCCGGCAAGGGCTTGCGTGGCGATCGTTACGGCGGCGGCAGCGGCAAGCGCGACGTCACCCTGATCCAGGCCGAGCACCTGCCGGTGATCGCCGCGCTGGCCGGGCATGATTCCGTGCAACCGGGCTTGCTACGACGCAACGTGGTGGTGTCCGGCATCGCGCTCGTCGCTTTGAAGGGGCGGCGCTTCCGCATCGGCGGTGTGCTGCTCGAAGGCACGGAATCCTGCGATCCCTGCTCGCGCATGGAAGCGGCGCTCGGTCCCGGTGGTTACAACGCCATGCGCGGGCACGGCGGCCTGTGCGCGCGCATCCTCGAGGGCGGCCAACTTCGCGTCGGCGACGCGGTGGAGCCGTTGCCATGAAGGGCCACGTGATCATTTCGCACGGGCTGGAAAGCAGCCCCGACGCGACCAAGGCGACGGCGCTGGCGCAGGTCGCCGAACGGCTGGGCTGGTCGCATGAGCGACCGGACTACCGGGCCTGGGACAAGGACTTCTCGCGTGGCCGGCTCGGCGACGTCCAAGGCCGGATCATGCACCTGCTCAGCCTCGCGCGGCGCGTGAAAGCGCCGCTCGTGCTTGCGGGATCGAGCATGGGCGCCTTCATTTCGGCGCGGGTGTCGCTGGAGTTGCCGGTGCGCGGCCTGTTCCTGATGGCGCCGCCGGTGAAACTCGAAGGCTTCGACGTTCGCCTGGAGGCGGCGCGCGTGCCGACCCACATCGTCCACGGCTGGGACGACGAGTTGATTCCGGCGCTGGAAGTCGCGCGCTGGGCCCAGGCGCGGCGCGACCAGGCGGTGTTCGTGCCCGATTCGCACCGGTTGTCCGACCACGTGCACTTCTGCGCGGGGGAATTCCGCCGCCTCCTGCAAGGGCTGGCGTGAAGTTTTTCGTTGCCTGCGCCAAGAGCCTGGAATACCTGCTGGTCGACGAAATGCTCGCCCTCGGCGCGACCCAGGCGACCGCGGCCATGGCTGGCATCAATGCCGAAGGCGGCGCGGAAGTCCTGTACCGCGCGGCGCTGCATTCGCGCCTGGCCAGCCGCGTGCTCTGGCCGCTGGCGGAATTCGACTGCGAAAACGAGCAGGACCTGTACCAGGGCGTGCACGCGATCGAGTGGTCCGAGCACGTCGCGCCGGAAGGCACGCTGGCGGTGGACGCGCATGTCTCCGGCCCGGCGCTGACGCACGAGCGTTATGCGGCGCAACGGGTCAAGGACGCCATCGTCGACCGCATTCGCGCTGGCCACGGCGTTCGGCCCTCGGTCGACACCGAGTCGCCCGACCTTCGCATCAACATCGTGATCCGCAAGGGGCGGGCCGTCCTGTCGGTCGACATCGGCGGCGGTCCCCTGCATCGCCGCGGCTGGCGCAGCTCCCAGGGCGAAGCGCCACTCAAGGAAAACCTCGCTGCCGCGATGTTGATCCGCGGCGGCTGGAACAAGATCCATGCCGACGGCGGCGCCTTGCTCGACCCGATGTGCGGCAGCGGAACGCTGTTGATCGAGGGCGCGCTGATGGCGGCCGACGAAGCGCCCGGCCTGCTGCGCTGGCGCGGCTCGGCACCGAGTCGCTGGCTCGGATTCGACAGCGCGCTCTGGAAGGATCTGCTGGTCGAGGCCGGGCAACGAGCGGACGTTGGGCGCGCGGGGCTCAAGCCGGTATTTTTCGGCGCCGACAGCGACCCCAAGGCCTTGCATGCGGCGATGGCCAATGCCGATCGTGCCGGATTGGCGGACCTTATCCGCTTCGATCGCAAAGCCATTGGCGCCTTGGCCGATCCCGGCCACGAGCGCGGCCTCGTGGTCTGCAATCCGCCCTACGACCAACGACTCGCCGCCGATGAAGTGCTGTATCGGGAACTCGGCGATGCGCTCCGACGGGCGGTGCCGCAATGGCGCGCCAGCCTGCTGTGCGGCGACGCCGACCTGGCCCATGCCTCCGGCCTTCGCGCCGCGAAAAAGTACGTATTGTTCAATGGCACGCTGGAGTGTTCGCTGATCATCTGCGATCCGGTGCTGGCGCCGGCGCGCGAGCCGCGCCAAGCCGCGCCATTGACCGAGGGCGCGCTCATGGTCGCCAATCGCCTGCGCAAGAACCTGCGCAATTTCAAGTCATGGCGCGAACGCGCCGGCGTCAGCTGCTACCGCGCTTACGACGCCGACCTGCCCGAGTATTCCGCGGCGGTGGACCTGTACTTGGAAGGTGGCGGCGCCGACCGCTTGTTCCTGCACGTGCAGGAATACGAAGCGCCCGCGACCATCCCGGAGGCCGACTCGCGCCGCCGCTTCGGCGAATTGCTGGCGGCCCTGCACGAGGTGTTCCCGCTGCCGCGCGAACAAATCGCGATCAAGACCCGCGCTCGTGGCAAGGGCGGCAGCAAGTACGGGCGGATGGGCGCGGCCGGCGAATTCTTCGTGGTGCGCGAAGGCGCAGCGAAACTCCGGGTCAACCTGACCGAATACCTGGATACCGGCCTGTTCCTGGACCATCGGCCGGTGCGCCGGCGCATCGGCAAGCAGGCAGAAGGCAAGCGCTTCCTCAACCTTTTCTGCTACACCGGCGCGGCCAGCGTGCAGGCGGCGCTCGGCGGCGCCGCGACGACCACCAGCGTCGACCTCTCGGCCACTTACCTCGAATGGGCCTCGCAGAACCTGGCCTTGAACGGTATGTCGGGAGCGAAGCATCGCCTGGTGCAGGCCGATGCCATGCGCTGGCTCGACGCCGATCGCGGCCAGTACGACCTGGTCTTCTGCGACCCGCCGACCTTTTCCAATTCCAAGAGCGCCGCCGATTTCGACACCCAGAAGGACCACGTGCGCTTGCTGCGCGCGGTGGTCGCGCGGCTGGCGCCAGACGGGCTGCTGTTGTTCTCCAACAATTACCGGCGCTTCAAGCTCGACGAAGCGGCGATCGTGGAATTCGCCAGCGCCGTGGAGATCAGCCGCGACACCATCGATCCCGATTTCGCGCGCAATCCGCGCATCCACCGCGCCTGGGAACTGCGTCGACCCTGAGTTACGGCGCCTTTGCCTTCTTGGCAGCCTTTTTCGCCGCGATGGCGTCCTTGTTGTCCTTGATGATCTGCCGGTACTGGGCCGTGCTGATGATTTCCATGTGCTTGATCTGGCAGTGCATGCGTTCGGTGATTACCTGGTCCCCGAGGTCGCCGCAGACCCGGCCATTGAACGTGTCGCCCTTGAAGGCGAGGGAATTGTCGAACTTGATGCCCCAGCAGGGATCCGAGAACTCCATGCTGTACTTGTAGCGGCCGCCGTCGATCAGGATGTGCGAGTCGTCCAGGTAGGTCCAGCCGGTCGCGGGACCGGGGGTCAGGCAGCGATAACCGGTCATGGACTGGTTCCGGGCGGGGGCTTCGGAGTTGCCTTCGGCCTGGGCGACAGGCGCCACCAGCGCTGCGGCAAGCAATAGCAGGCGGATTTTTTGCATGACGGTGTCCTCGGTGGGCGAGTCTGGGAGCATCATTCCACTTACCGCCTTAACCCGGGCGAAATGTTTGGCGTGGCAGTATCCTCTGGACATGACCCCCGACTCCGAACGCGCCCGCGAACTGCCCACCGGCTGGACCTTCTTCCGGCAATGGCTGAAGAACCCAATCCGGGTCGCGGCCATTTCCCCGTCCAGCAAGCAGCTGGCGCGTCAGATGATGTCGCAGCTGCCGCCGACCTGCCGACGGATCATCGAGTTGGGGGGTGGCACCGGCGTGTTCACCGAAGCCTTGCTCGGCCATGGCATCGCGCCGGCCGACTTGCTCGTGCTCGAATTGAACGAGGAACTGCACCAGCACCTGGTGCGCCTGTTTCCGGGCGTCGGCGTGGTCTGCGGCGATGCCGGCGACTTGCGGCGCATCGCCGAAAGCCACGGCTTTGCCGGCGAGCAACCGGCCGACGCGGTGATCTCGGGCCTCGGGCTGCTGTCCATGCCGCGGTCGATCCAGCAGGGCATCATTTCGGCCGCCTTTGATTGCATGCCGCCCGAAGGCCGCTTCGTGCAGTTCACCTATGGGCCCGCCAATCCGGTGATGCGCGAAGTCATCGAGTCACTGGGCCTGGTCGCGCGTCGCGCCAGCTTCACCTGGTGGAACGTGCCGCCAGCCACCGTCTACGTCTACCAGCGCCGGACCTCGCGGGCGATCGCTCCGCGCTCCATGCGCTGAGTTCAGCGTCACTGCCGCAACACTGGGTTGCGGCGCCGAGCCGTTGAACCACGCGCCGACCGACCCGATCTTGCAGGCCTTACCCACACTGGATCGCGCCATGAACCTTCCTGCCTTGCGTCCCGTTGCCCGCCGCCTGCGCGGCATGCCGACTTCCGATGGCGCCGGTGTGCGCCTGACCCGGGTGATCGGCACCAACCAGTTGCCGGACCTCGATCCGTTCCTGTTGCTCGACGAATTCGGCTCGGAAAAGCCCGGCGACTACATCGGCGGCTTTCCCTCGCACCCGCACCGCGGTTTCGAGACGGTGACCTACATGCTCGACGGCCGCATGCGCCACAAGGACAACCACGGCAACGAAGGCCTGCTCACCCCCGGATCGGTGCAGTGGATGACGGCGGGCCGCGGCATCGTCCACTCGGAAATGCCCGAGCAGGAACAGGGCCTGATGCGTGGCTTCCAGCTCTGGGTGAACCTGCCGGCCAAGGACAAGATGACCACGCCGCAGTACCAGGAATTCGGCGCCGACCGGATCCCGGAAGCGCGGCCGTCGGACGGCGTGCGGGTGAAGGTGATCGCCGGAACTGTCGACGGCGTCGAAGGCCCGGTGCGCCAGCCCGCCACCGCCCCGACTTATCTGGACATCGCCCTCGAACCCGGCAAGGCCTTCGAACATGCCGTGCCATCCGGGCACAGTGCTTTCGCCTACGTCTACGAAGGCGTGGTCAACATCGAGGGCGAGGACGTGGTGCCGAAAGGCGACCTGCTGGTGTTCGGTCCGGGCGAGGCAATCCGGGTGACCGCCGGTGGCGCGCCCGTTCGGATGATCCTGGTGGCTGGCCGCCCCTTGAAGGAGCCGGTCGCGCGCTATGGTCCGTTCGTGATGAACACGCAGGCGGAGATCCGCCAGGCCTTCACCGATTACCAGTCAGGGAAGTTTTGACATGGCCGGCAGGAAAGTCACGGTCGGCATCGACCTCGCCAGTCCGCCCTACGCGGCGACCATCGCCGTCGGGCCGCACCAGTTGCGCGCCGACGAGCCGGTCGAGGCCGGCGGCGGCGACACCGGACCGGCGCCGAAGGAATGGCTGTTGTCGGCGCTGGGCGCGTGCACGTCGATCACCACGCGCATGTACGCCGAGCGCAAGGGTTGGGCGCTGAAGTCGCTGCGGGTCGAGCTGGAATACGGCGAAGGCGGCCCGGGGCGGACGGTGATCGTGCGCAAGCTGCACATCGAGGGCGATCTCGACGCGGCGCAACGCGAACGCCTGCTGCAGATCGCCAATGCCTGCCCGGTGCACAAGATCCTGACCGGGACGATCGAGATTCCTACGGAACTCACATAGCGCCCGCAGCCGGATCGCTGGCGCTCGGAGCGGTATCGGGCGCGGAGGAGCCAGTGATCCGGCGAGAGGGCGCTAAAACGACGGATTGCGGGCGCTCTTCGAACTGGTGCGCTCAGTTCTCGGGTAGCGGAATGAATTCGGTTTCGCCCGGCACCTGGCCGAAGCGGCCCTCGCGCCAGTCGGCCTTGGCCTGTTCGAGCCGTTCCCGCGAACTGGCGACGAAGTTCCACCACAGGTGCCGTGGGCCATCCAGCGAGGCGCCGCCGAGCAACATCGCCCGCGAGGAACCAACCGAACGCAACAGCGGCAGGCTGCCCGGGTCGAGCACGGCCATGTGCGCGTTCGGAAGCTGCACGTCATCCAGCCACCACTCGCCGCTCACCGGGAAAATCGCGCGTTCCTCGTGGTCGTCCGGGATTACCAGCGCCGCGCCGTCCTGGAAATCCATTGCCACGTAAAGCGTGTCGCTGAACACGCGAACCGGCGAGCT
>JANYBA010000271.1 GCA_025360985.1 Gammaproteobacteria bacterium
GTCTCGTTGCGGCGCTGGTATTCGACCGAGTTCAATTCCTCGAAGCGCTGCATGCGCGCCTTGCCCTTGCTGCGCCCGCCCTTGGCGTTCTGGCGCACCCACTCGAGCTCCTTGGCCAGGGCTTTTTGCCGGGACTTTTCCTGCGATTCTTCCAGCTTCAGGCGCTCGCCTTTTTGCTGCAGCCAGTCGGAGTAGTTGCCCTTCCAGGGAATACCGCGGCCGCGGTCGAGTTCGAGGATCCACTCGGCCGCGTTGTCGAGGAAGTAACGGTCGTGGGTGACCGCGACGACGGTGCCGGGGAAGCGGGTCAGGAACTGTTCCAGCCATTCCACCGACTCGGCGTCGAGGTGGTTGGTCGGCTCGTCGAGAAGGAGCATGTCCGGCTTGGACAGCAGCAGGCGGCAGAGCGCGACGCGGCGTTTTTCGCCGCCGGACAGAGGACCGATCTTGGCGTCCCAGGGCGGGATGCGCAGGGCGTCGGCGGCGATCTCGAGCTGCTGCTCGAGGGTATCGGCATCGCCGCTGGCGAGGATGGCCTCAAGCCGCTGCTGGGCCGCCGCCAGCTTGTCGAAATCGGCGTCGGGCTCGGCGTAGGCGGCGTAGACGGCATCGAGCGCGGCCTGCGCGTGCAGCAGTTCGCCGACGCCTTCTTCGACCGCTTCGCGCACGGTCTGCTCGGGATTCAGGCGCGGCTCCTGCTCGAGATAGCCGATCTTGATGCCGGGCTGGGGCCGAGCTTCGCCGAGGAAGTCGGTATCGACGCCGGCCATGATCCGCAGCACGGTCGACTTGCCGGCGCCGTTCAGGCCAAGTAAGCCGATTTTGGCACCAGGAAAGAAGCTGAGCGAAATGTCCTTGATGATCTCGCGTTTCGGCGGCACGACCTTGGACACGCCGATCATGGTGTAGATGTACTGCGACATGGGAAGACCCTGGCTTTTGGCGGTGCGCCGGCGGATGAGCGGCGCGGGCAGCCGCTGATTATCGCGGATCGCGGCCCCCGGCGCCACTTCGATGGCCCTAAGCCCCTGCTGGCGTTACAATTTCAGCCCTTTGCCGCCCCTTGACGAGGTCTTCATGTTTGCCCGCGACATGCGCATTGCCGGTTACGACCCGGAACTGGCCCAGGCCATAGCCAACGAGCGGCAGCGCCAGGAAGACCATGTCGAACTGATCGCCTCGGAGAACTACGCCAGCCCGCGCGTGCTCGAGGCCCAGGGCAGCGTGCTGACCAACAAGTACGCCGAGGGTTACCCGGGCAAGCGCTACTACGGCGGCTGCGAGTTCGTCGACATCGCCGAGAAGCTGGCCATCGAGCGCGCCAAGCAGCTGTTCGGGGCCCCGCCTTTCAACGACATGTACGCCAATGTCCAGCCGCACTCGGGCTCGCAAGCCAATCAGGCGGTGTATCTCGCGCTGCTCTCGCCCGGCGACACCATCCTCGGCATGAGCCTGGCCCACGGCGGCCACCTTACCCACGGCGCCAAGGTCAACATTTCCGGCAAGCTGTTCAACGCCGTCCAGTACGGCGTCGACGCCGACGGCATGATCGACTACGACGAAATCCAACGCCTGGCCAGCGAGCACAAGCCGAAGATGCTGATCGGCGGCTTTTCCGCCTACTCGCAGAAAATAGACTGGGCGCGCATGCGCCAGATCGCCGATTCGGTCGGCGCGATCTTCTTCGTCGACATGGCGCACGTCGCCGGCTTGGTCGCGGCCGGCGTCTACCCGAACCCCTTGCCGCACGCGCACGTGGTCACCTCGACCACGCACAAGACCCTGCGCGGCCCGCGCGGCGGCATCGTCCTCGCGCAAGGCGCGTCCGAGGAGTTGGTCAAGAAGTTGCAAAGCATCGTTTTTCCGGGCATCCAGGGCGGCCCCTTGATGCACGTCATCGCCGCCAAGGCGGTCGCGTTCAAGGAAGCGCTGGAACCGGCGTTCAAGGATTACCAGGCGCAAGTGGTGAAAAACGCCCAGGCCATGGCCAGGGCAATCACCGCGCGCGGCTACAAGATCGTTTCCGGCGGCACCGAGAACCACCTGATGCTGATCGACCTGATCGGCCACGAAGTCAGCGGCAAGGACGCCGAGGCCGCGCTCGGCCTGGCCCACATCACCACGAACAAGAACGCCGTGCCGAACGACCCGCGCTCGCCCTTCGTCACCAGCGGCCTGCGCATCGGCACGCC
>JANYBA010000028.1 GCA_025360985.1 Gammaproteobacteria bacterium
GACTTCGCCGCGCTCGGTGAACTTGATGGCGTTGTTGCCGAGGTTGAGCAGGATCTGTCGCACCCGGCCGGGATCGCCGCGCAGGCCGCGCGGCGTGCCCGGCGCGCGCTGCAAGCCGAACGCCAGGCCCTTGGCCTGCGCCTGCGGTCGCAACAGGTCGGCGACTTCGTCGAGCAGGGCGTGCAGGTCGAAGGCTTCATCGAGCAGGCTGAGCTTGCCGGCCTCGATGCAGGCGAGGTCGAGGGCATCGTTGACGAGTCGCAACAAGTGTTGGCCGGCGCGCTGGATCGCGTCGACGCGCGCGTGTTGCTCCGGCGGCAAGTCGGCGGACTGGAGCAGTTCGGCCATGCCCAGCACGCCGGTCATCGGCGTGCGGATTTCGTGGCCGAGCGTGGCGAGGAAGCGGCTCTTGGCCTCGGAACCGGCTTCGACCAGCCGTTGCCGCTGCTCGCGCAACTGGCCAGCGTGGCGCCGGCGCAGGCGCTGCCGATAGGCGCGGAACAATGCCAGCGCGACCAGCAATCCAAGCAGGACGTAAGCCACCCGGGCCCAGGCGGTGCGCCACCACGGCGCCTGCACCTGCAACTGGAACGTCCGCGCTTGCGACCACACGCCGTCGGCGTTGGCGGCACGGACTTCCAGCCGATAGCCGCCAGGCTCCAGGCGCGAGAACACGCGCTCGCCCTGCGTGCCGACTTCGACCCAGTCCGGATCGTAGCCATGCAACCAGATACGATAGCGATGCGCGGACGGGTCGGAATAGGACAGCAGGCGCGCGACCACGCGCAGGTCGCGATCGTCGGGGCCGAGCTCGATGCGTTTGGCGCCAGCATCGAGCGCGACCTGGTCTTCGCCGCGGCGGGTGGAAATCGCGTCCAGGACCAGGCGCGGGGCCGGAACGGCATTACCGATGCGCGCCGGATCGAACACCACCAATCCGGCCTGGGTGCTGGCGATCCCCAATCCGGTAGCCGAGAACAACGGCGCGTGCCATTCGAATTCCTGGCTGGGCAGTCCGTCGCGGACGCCGAAGACGCGCAAGCGATCGCCGATCGGATCGTAGCGAACCAGGCCGCGCGCGCTGGTCAACCAGATCGCGCCATTGCGATCGGCCTGCACGCCACCGGATTCCGCCGCCGGAACGCCTTGCCCGGCGTCGATGCTGCGCAGTCGCCGCAGCGCCTGGCCGTCCCAGCGAAAGGCTTCGAGCGCCGCGAGGCGATGCAGCCAAAGCGTGTCGGGCGGGACCATGGCAAAACCGAAGATGCCGTCCTGCGGTGCGCCCGGCACGGATTCGAAACGCGCGCGTTCGCCGTTCCAACGCCGCAGGCCCTTGGGTCCGGCCAGCCAGAGCGCGCCATCGGGACCGCTCGCGAGTTGCTCCTGGTCCGGGCTGTCCAGGCCCTTGCCATCGGCGACACGGATGTCGTGGACCACGCGGCCGTCGCGGTCGAGCGCCTGCACGCCGACGCCATACGCGGCCAGCCAGAGCAGTCCGTCCGTGGTTTCGGCCAACTGGTTCACCGGCCCTGCCGTTGGCCAGCAACGAAGATCGCGCGTCGAAGGCAGGAAGCGGCAGACGCCGTCCTGGTGGCCGATCCAGACGCTGCGGTCGCTGCGTTCGAGCACCGCCGACAGGCGTCCTTCGGGCAAGCGTCGCGGATCGGCGAACACGGTCTGCAAGCGGCCGCTGCCGGGATCGAGGCTGGCGATGGCGCCGTGCTGCCCGGCCAGCCACACCGCGCCATCGCGGCCGTTGGCCATCGACCACGACGAATGCGCGGGCTGGCCGTCGCCGGGCGCGCCGACCACGGAAAAACTGCGCCAGCGCGCCGGCAGGCGGAACAGGCCCATATCGCTGCTGCCGAACCACATTCCGCCTTCGCGATCTTCGAGGCTGGCGCTGGTCGCGGCACGACCGACGGCGGCATCGGGAAAGCCATCCAGATCGCCACCGCGTTCGCGCGCCAAACCGTGGCGGGTTTCGATCCAGCGCGTGCCCTCGCGATCGCGTCGCACCGACATCACCACCGGATCGGGCAAG
>JANYBA010000324.1 GCA_025360985.1 Gammaproteobacteria bacterium
CCGGATTCGGCAGCTTGCGCGTGCGAATCCGGCTGATCGCCTCGGCGACGTGCACGGCCTTGGGCTCGGTCGCGCCGATCGCCGCCAGTTCTTCGCGCACGCCGGCGTAGTCGAGTCGCAGCTCGCGTTCGCGCGGCAAGCGCAGTTCCACCGCGGTCACCACCCAGGTGTCGGGCTCGCGCTTGAAGATGCTGTCGCGGTAGCCGAATTCGCAGTCGGACCGCGCGACCCGCTTGACCTGGCCGGTGTCGCGGCGGAAAGCCTCGACGGTTTCGATGAATTCGCCGACTTCGACGCCGTAGGCGCCAATGTTCTGGATCGGCGCCGCGCCGACCGTGCCCGGGATCAGGGCCATGTTCTCCAGGCCGACCAGGCCGCGTCCGAGGGTCCAGCCGACGAGGTCGTTCCAGTCGGCGCCGGCTTCGCAACGGACGAGCGCGCCCGAGGAATCTTCGCCGAGGATCTGCATTCCGGCCATGGTCAGGCAGATCACCACGCCCGGAAAATCATCCGCGAACAAGAGATTGCTGCCTTCGCCCAGCACGAGAACTGAATTTCCATTTCGCAGCATCGCGTAGTCGAACAATTCGCCGAGCGCATCGGCGCGGGTGACGTCGGCGAGCACCGCGGCGCGGGCAGGAACGCGGAAAGTATTGCGGCCTTGCAGCGAAATATCTTCGGCGAGTTGGTAGCCAGTCATGTCAGTATCGAGAAGCACGCCGGCTGTTTTGCATGCGCTGGCCGTGGGGACGGCATGTGGGCCGACCGTTCGTGCGGATGCATCAGGCCCCCTCGCGCCGCCGTTTGATCGAAGTGACGCATTCGGCAATCAATTCCGGGCCGCGGAAGATCATGCCGGTGTAGAACTGCACGAGGGTCGCGCCGGCCGCTACTTTTCCGGCGGCGTCGCCGCCGCTGAGGATGCCGCCGACGCCGACCAAGGGAATCTTGTCGTCGAGGCGCAGGCGCATCTTGCGCAGCACCGCGGTCGACTTCGCATACAGCGGCTGGCCGGACAGGCCGCCGGGTTCGCCGGCCAGCTTGTGCCCCTCGATGGGCTCGCGGTCGAGCGTGGTGTTGCCGATGACCACGCCGTCGACCGGCGCGGCATTGAGTACCGCGGCCATCGCGTCCATGGCCTCGTCGCTGAGGTCGGGCGCGATCTTCACCAGCATCGGCACGCGGTGGCCGTGCACGCCACCGAGCTCCTCCTGCACTTCGCGCAGCTCGCCAATGAACCGGCGCAGCGTTTCGGCTTCCTGCAATTCGCGCAGCCCGGCCGTGTTCGGCGACGATATGTTGACCGTGATGTAGTCAGCCAGGCCGTAGACGCGCTCCATGCAATGGATGTAGTCCTCGGCCGCGCGTTCGTTGGGCGTGTCCTTGTTCTTGCCGATGTTGATGCCGAGGATGCCGTGGCGCTTGGCCCGTTCGACATTGCGCACCAGGGCGTCGACGCCGGCGTTGTTGAAGCCGAGGCGGTTGATCACCGCGTTGTGCTCGGGCAGGCGGAACATCCGCGGCTTGGGATTGCCCGACTGCGGCCGGGGCGTGACGGTGCCGACTTCGACGAAGCCGAAGCCGAGTGCCATCAGGGCGTCGATGTGCTGGCCGTTCTTGTCGAGGCCGGCGGCGAGGCCGACCGGATTGGGAAAATCAACGCCGAAGGCGCGCGTTTTCAGCGACGCCGGGCGCGTGGTGACGGTCGCCAGCGTGCCGGTGCGGTAGGCCAGTTCCAGCGCCGACAAACCAATGCCATGGGCGCGCTCGGCATCGAGGCAAAACAGGAACGATCGGGCAAGGGGATACACTCGCGCGCTGCCTCAGTGCAGGTGGCCGGACAAGCCGAGCCCTGCGAGCAGTGCCAGGATGCCGCCAAAGAACAGCATGGCGGCGATGACGATCAGCGTGAGCACCCCGATATGCACGTAACCCAGGACCAGACCGGCGACCGCCTGGCCGTCCCCGTCGAGCGCGCCCTGGGAGCGGCGGATTTCCGCCCTCGCCATGTGCCCGCAGACGATCGCCGCGACCGCGCCAACGAAGGGCAGGACGCACCAGGAAAGAATTCCCAGGACCAGGCTGATCGTGGCCATGTTGCAGGTCTGGCGGGCGGGCGTATTCATGGCGGTCTCCTCGGTGATTCGGTCAGAGGTCGAACTTGATGCCCTGGGCCAGCGGCATCGAATTCGAGTAGTTGATGGTATTGGTCTGCCGGCGCATATAGGCCTTCCAGGCATCCGAACCGGATTCGCGGCCGCCGCCGGTTTCCTTCTCGCCACCGAAGGCGCCGCCGATCTCGGCGCCGGAGGTGCCGATGTTGACGTTGGCGATGCCGCAGTCGGAACCGGCCGCGGTGAGGAATTGCTCGGCCGCCTTGAGGTTGGTCGTGAAGATCGACGACGACAGGCCCTGCGGCACGGCGTTCTGCATCGCGAGCGCTTCGTCCAGCGTCTTGTACGGCATGACGTACAGGATTGGCGCGAAGGTTTCGGTCTGCACCACGGTGTCGGAATTTTTCAGGCCGGTGACGATGGTCGGCAGCACGTAATTGCCCTTGCCCGCGATTGCGGTGCCACCGGTTTCGACCTTGCCGCCGGCGGCCTTGGCGTTTTCGACGGCGTCGAGATAGCCCTGCACGGCATCGGAACTGTTGAGCGGGCCCATCAGGTTGGCCGGGTCGGTCGGATCGCCGATCCTCAATTCGACCTGTTTGTAGGCGGCGACCAGCTTGGCGAGCACGTCCGCATAGAGCGATTCATGGACGATCAGTCGGCGCGTCGTGGTGCAGCGCTGGCCGGCAGTGCCGACCGCGCCGAAGACGATGGCCGGGATCGCCAGCGCCAGGTCCGCCGAAGGATCGACGATGATGGCGTTGTTGCCGCCGAGTTCGAGCAGGGAACGGCCGAGGCGCCGGGCCACGCGCTCGCCGACGATGCGGCCGACCTTGGTCGAGCCGGTGAAACTGATCAGCGGGATGCGGTGGTCGTCGACAAAGCCCTGCGCCAGTTCGACGCCGGCGTCGTTGAACAGGTAGAAGATATCCGGGAAGCCGCCGGCCTTGAGCGCGTCATTGCAGATCTTCATCGATGCGATCGCCGACAGCGGCGTCTTCGGCGAGGGCTTCCACAGGGTGATGTCGCCGCAGACCGCCGCGATGAAGCTGTTCCAGGCCCAGACCGCGACCGGGAAGTTGAAAGCCGAGATCACGCCGACCAGGCCGATCGGGTGCCACTGCTCGTACATGCGGTGGCCCGGGCGCTCGGAGTGCATGGTCAGGCCGTAGAGCTGGCGCGACAGGCCGACGGCGAATTCGCCGATGTCGATCATCTCCTGCACTTCGCCGTCGCCTTCCGGCTTGGACTTGCCCATCTCGAGGGCGACCAGGGAACCCAATGCGTCCTTGTGCTTGCGCAGGGCATCGGCGCACAGGCGGATGGCCTCGCCGCGGCGCGGCGCCGGCGTGTTGCGCCAGACCTTGAACGAGGCCTGCGCGCGCTCGACGATCAGTTCGTAATCGGCGCCGCTGGAGGCATGGACCCGGCCGAGTACCTCGCCATTGCCGGGATTCACCGGCTCGATGACGCCGGCGTCCATCGTCTTGGACCACTCGCCATGGCCGAGGTAGGTGCCGGATTCGTTGTCGGTCAGGCCGAGGGCGGTGAGAACGGGGTGCGGCATGGAGAGCTCCTGCTGGATTGGATAGTCCGCACAGGGGCGTGCGGGCTCTAGCCCATGGATGGGCAACTAAAACTGGCGACCCCGGCGCGATTCGAACGCACGACCTGCTTCTTAG
>JANYBA010000351.1 GCA_025360985.1 Gammaproteobacteria bacterium
TTACGCGCTAGCGGTACTTCAAGTTTTTGGGCGAGCGGGCCTGGTGCCCCCGACTTAGCGCCGCCAACGACGTCGGTGGCACCAGGCCCACTCGCCTGGTTATTCCATCGCGGCCGCGACGGCGTCTCGCAATGCTGGCACTACCTCGGCGTCGAACCACGGGTTGTGCTTGAACCAGCCGACATTGCGTGGGCTCGGATGCGGCAGCGGGAAAAAGCGCGGCGCGAATTCGCGCCAGGCGGCAACGGTGTCGGTCAGGGTTTTCTTGCGGCGCTCGCCGAGGAAATAGGCCTGCGCGTACTGGCCGATCAACAGGGTGAGCCTGACTTCGCCCAGCATCGGCAACAATTTCGGATGCCAGGTCTGCGAGCATTCGGGCCGCGGCGGCAGGTCCCCGGACGCGCCGCGCCCGGGATAGCAGAAGCCCATCGGCACGATCGCCACCTGACTCTCGTTGTAGAAATGGTCGCGGTCCATGTGCAGCCATTCGCGCAGACGCATGCCGCTGGCATCGCTCCAGGGGATGCCGCTGCCGTGCACGAGCGTGCCCGCGCCTGGCCGACGACCAACAGGCGCGCGGTTTCCGACGCGCGCAGCACCGGCCGCGGGCCGAGCGGGAGGGACGCCTCGCATAAGCGGCAAGCGCGGACGTCCCGGAGCAGCAGGTCGAGATCGCTGCTGGATTTCATGGCGGCAGCACCTTGCCGGGATTGAGGATGCCGTCGGGATCGAAGACCTGCTTGATCGCGCGCATCGCCGCCAGTGTTTCCGCGCCGAGCGCCTGCGCCATGAAGTTGAGTTTGCCCAGGCCGATGCCGTGCTCACCGGACAATTGCCCGCCCAGCGCGATCACGGTTGCGAAGACCTCGGCAAGCGCGGCTTCGGCGCGCGTGGTTTGCCCGGCATCGGCCGGGTCGTACAGCAAGTTGACGTGCAGGTTGCCGTTGCCGGCATGGCCGAAGCAGACGATCTTCGTCTGCCGCGCCTCGGCGATGGCGCGTACGCGCTCGACCAGGTCGGGCAGTCGCGAAACCGGCACGACCACGTCTTCGTTGATCTTGCCGGCGGCGATCGTGCGCAGCGCCGGCGACAAGGCCTTGCGCGCCGACCACAGCCGCTCGCGCGCCGCTTCGTCCGCTGCCGTGGCCACGTCGAGGCAACCGTCGCCGTTGGCCGCCGCCGACAACGCCGCGATGGCCGATGGCAGCGTGGCGGCGTCGCCGTCGGCTTCGATCATCAGCAAGGCGCCGGCTTCGGGCAGTTCGGCGCCGCCCCCGCTTTTCACCAGGAAGTCGCGCGCCAGGAGCACGCAGTCGCCGTCCATGAATTCCAGCATCGACGGCGTCACCGATTGCGCCATCAGCCGCGCGACCGCGGCGGCGGCGCTGGCAACATCCAAGTACAGCGCGCGCAGGGCGCGCCGTTCCGGCGCCAGCGGCGTGAGCTTGAGGGTGGCCTCGACGATGAGCGCGAGCGTGCCTTCGGAGCCGATCAGCAGCCGCGACAAGTCGTATCCGGTTGCGCCCTTGGTCGTGGCGGCGCCGAATTTCACGAGTTCGCCGGCGCCGGTGACGGCGGTGATCGCCAGCACGTTGTCGCGGGTCGCGCCGTACTTGACCGCGCGCGGGCCGCCGGCATTGCAGGCGAGGTTGCCGCCGATGGTGCAATAGGGCGCGCTGGTGGGATCGGGCGGCCAGAACAGGCCGTGTTCGCGCAAAGCGGTTTGCAGGTCGCCATTGAGCAATCCGGGCTCGACCACGGCGACCCGGTCGCCTGGCCGGATCGCGAGCAGGCGCGCCATGAGCTCGAAACTGACCACGACGCCGCCGGCGATCGGCACGCTGGCGCCGGTGGTGTTGGTGCCGCGCCCACGCGCGGTGATCGCGACCTTGTCGCGGCGACATAGCCGCACAATGCCTTGCACCTGTTCGCGCGATGTCGGCAGTGCGACCGCATCCGGCATGGCTTGGCGACGCGAATTGTCGTAGCCGTAGGCCAGGCGTTCCGACGGATCGCTGAGCAAGCCGTCGGCGCCAAGCAGTTGCCGCAGTTCCTCAAGCAGGCCGGGGTTCATGGCCCGATTCTAGCGACTACGGCTAGCCGTTACACATCGTCCATCGTGAACGCGCCGCGCAGCCAGTCGCAATGCAGGCCGTCGTCGCCCGGAGCGACCGCGACGACGTCGAAGCGGCACGGCGCCTGCGCCAGGCGCGGCTGCGCCGACAGCCAGGCTTGAGCGGCGCGCGCGATTTTCCGGCGCTTGCCGGCATCGACCGAAGCGACGGCGCCGCCGAAGCGATCGTCGCGACGCAGGCGGACTTCGACGAACAGCACCGTCTGCCCTTCCATCATCACGAGATCGAGTTCGCCGACGCGAAAAACGCAGTTCCGCGCCAGCAACCGGCATCCGGCGGCCAACAGGTGCGCGCAGGCGGCGTCTTCGGCCGCGGCGCCAGCGATTTGCCGGTCAGTGCGCGCCGACGCCATCGTCGCGGCCGCCGTTACGGCGCCGGGCGCGGACGGCCGCCACTGAGCTCGGCCCAGGACGGCTCCCGTTGCAGCGCGCCCAGGCCATCCAGGCGCAGGACGCCGGTGGCGCCGCGCAAGCTGAACGATGGGTCGGTCTGCAGGCGCTCGAAATACCCGACCAGCGACCAGGCATCGCGGCCGAACGCGAACAATCGCTGTGAAGCGCCGCGCGCGCTCGGCAGGCCGCGGGCAAGCGCGTCGGCATCGGGAATCGCATCGGACTGTCCGAGCAGCCAAGGCAATTCCGGATACTCGATGCCATCGAGTTCCTTCGATGACTTGCCGGCGCCGGCGATGGTCGAGGTCGCCAGGCGCGGCAACGCCGACAGCGGCGAGGCGCGCACCTGCGCCAGCACCAGCGGCGCTTGCGCGGCCTTGATCGCGAACACCACCGCCGCTGGCGCCGGGCCGGCCTTGGCCAGCGCCGCGTCGATGCGCGCGCCGAGGTTGGTCGGGTTTTCGTCGACGCTGATCTCGGCGACCACCTCGCCGCCGCGCAGCTGCAGTCCCTCGCGCAGCGCGCCGACCGCGCGCTGGGCATTGTCGTCGCCCTGGGCAAACACCAGCACGCGCAACAGCCCGCGCGCGACCAGTCGGTCGGCGAGCGCCAGGCCCTCGTCGTCGGGCAGGAGAGCGAAACTCAAGCTGCCAGGCGGCGGCGTGTCCTGCGGTCGATTCAGCGCCAGCACCGGCACGCCCGGGTCGCCGTCGGCGAACACCGCGGTCACTTCGTCTCGCCCGAGCGGTCCGACGATCATCTGGGCGCCGTCGGCCAAGGCCTTCTTCACCGCGGCGCGGACGTCGGCGGCGCTATTGCCGCTGTCGTAGAAACGAATGCGGGTGCGGCGATTCGCCTCGGCGTAGTAACCGGCGAGCAGGCCGTCGCGAACACCATCGCCGGCGGCGGCCAGCGGCCCGCGCGCCGGCAACAACACCGCCAGCGCGGCCGGCGGGCGGAAGCCATCGGCGTCGGCCGGCGGAAATTCGCGCGTCCAGCCGGCGGCGGGATTGGCGAGCGGCCTCGGCACCGGCAGCCCGCGCTTGCGCAGTTCGCGGGCGGCAAACGCATACAAGGGTTCGTCGGCGGCGAGGCCGGCCGTGCGTCGGGACAACTCGCCGCCGTCGACGCCAGCGAGCAGTCGCTCGATATTGCGCGCGCCGGCGCTGCGTTCGTGCGGCTTGGCGGATTGCAGCAACCAGGCGCGTTCCGAGGCGCCGTCGAAGACCTGGCCGCGCGCTTCGAATGCCGCGGCGCGCAGGCGGTGCCAATGCTGGCGTTGCCGCGCCGGGATGGCCGCTTGCGACTGCCCGAGCAAGGGCATGGCCTCGCGCGCGTGGCCATCGTCGACCAGCAGTTGCGCGTTGACGATGTCGTGCAAGGCCGCTTCTTCGCCGTTGAGCTTGCGCCGGTTCGATTGCGCCAATACGCGCCGGGTCGCGATGGCGTCGCCAGCCAGTTGCCAGGCTTCCGCGGCATGCGCCAGCGCGCGGTCGCGCGCCGGGCTGCGGGCGCCATCGGCGATCGCCTGCCAGGCGTCGGCCGATTCCTGGAACTTGCCCTGGTCGAGCAGGGCCTGGGCTGCCTGCTGCTGTGGTGACGTCGCGGTCGTCGTGCCCACGCTGGCGCAGCCGGACATGAGCAGGGCGGTCATCAGCATCGCCAGGAGCGGGGGCAGGAAAAGGGAGCGCATGGCGGATCCGTGGCCTAGGGCGAAGTCGAAATGACGGCTAAGATGATACCCGTTGAATCAGAACGCGGGCGGGCAAGCGGCCATGGCGGCAATCGAAGCGGGCACGCTCTACGTGGTGGCCACGCCGATCGGCAACCTGGCCGATCTGTCGCCGCGGGCGCGCGAGGTCTTGGCCGGCGTCGCCGCCATCTGCGCCGAAGACACCCGCCACACCCGCCAGCTGCTGGCCGCGTTCGGCATCGACCGCCCTTTGCTGGCCCTGCACGAACACAACGAAGGCGAAGTCGCCGGCAAACTGGTCCAACGCCTTGCCAAAGGCGACGCGCTCGCCCTGGTTTCCGACGCCGGCACGCCCCTGGTCTCGGACCCGGGTTACCGGCTGGTGCGCGAGGCGCGCGCGACTGGCGCCAAGGTGTCGCCGGTGCCGGGGCCGTGCGCGGCGATCGCCGCGCTGTCGGTGGCTGGAATTCCCAGCGATCGCTTCTGTTTCGAGGGCTTCCTGCCAGCGAAATCCGGCGCGCGTCGCGAGCGCCTGCAAGCGCTGGCGCGAGAATCCCGCACCCTGGTGTTTTACGAAAGCGCGCATCGGATCGGCGAATCGCTTGCTGATTTTGTCGTGGCGTTTGGCGCCGGTCGGGAAGCGGTGCTGGCGCGCGAACTGAGCAAGTTGTTCGAAACGGTGCTGGGCGACACGTTGGGGGCGATTGCCGCGAAGGTGGACGCCGACGAGAACCAGCGCAAGGGCGAATTGGTGCTGGTCGTGCGCGGCTGCGAAGACGATGCCGCCGCCGACCTGGCCGAAGGTCGGCGCGTGTACGCGAAACTGGTCGAGCACATGAAGCCCTCGCAAGCTGCCAAGCTCGCCGCCGAACTGACCGGCGCGCCGCGCAAGGCCTTGTACGGCGGCCCGGCGACGGATTCAGAGTCGTGACGGCAATCCCCGGCTACACCGTGCTGCGCCAACTCGGCCAGGGCGGAATGGCCGAGGTATTCCTGGTCGTGCAGGAATCGCTCGGTCGGGAGGTGGCGCTCAAGGTGCTGTCGTCGGCATCGGCGCGCGATGACAGCAGCCGTGAACGCTTCCTGCGCGAGGCGCGCATCGCCGCCAGCCTGCACCACCCGCACATCGTGCCGATCCACGACTTCGGCGTGCACGAAGGTTGCGCCTACATCGCGATGGAATACGAGCCGGGCGGGACGATCGCGCCGGGGGCCGGCGAACGGCTCGAGCCGCAAGCCGCGTTGCGCCTGGTGCGCGACATCGCCGGTGCGCTCGACTACGCGCACGGCCGCGGCGTCGTCCATCGCGACATCAAGCCGGAAAACGTCCTGCGCCGCGCCGACGGCGCCGCCATCCTTTCCGATTTCGGCATCGCCCGCCTGATCCAAGGCGAATCGGTGCTGACCACCGAAGGCACCAGCGTTGGCACGCCGCATTACATGAGCCCGGAACAACTGCGCGGCGAAAAAGTCGACGGTCGTAGCGACCTGTACAGCCTGGGCATCCTGCTCTGGCAGTTGTTGACCGGCGAATTGCCCTACAAGGGCAGCGATTCCTGGGCGATCGGCAGCCAGCACCTGAATGCCGGCATCCCACGCTTGCCGCCGGCAATGGCGCATCTACAGGGGCTGGTCGATGCACTGCTGGCCAAGGCCGCGGATGCGCGCCTGCAGTCCGGCGCCGAAGTCGTCCGTCGGATCGACGCGCTGCTGGCGGTGTCGGCGAATCAGGCGACGATGCTGGAAACGCCGTCGCAACTCGGGCAACGCCGGGCCGCGTGGTCACGCCGCAACGTCGGCGCCGCCGCCTTGCTGGTGGCTGGCGTGCTCGTGGTGGCGCTGCTGGGTTGGCGTCGGTTTGCCGCCGGCCCCGCGATCGTCCCGGCGCCGCCGGCGCTGGCGCCGACTCCCGCCGCCGCGACGGTGGCGAAGTCGATCGCGGTGCTCGCCTTCGAAGACCTCAGCGAGGCGCACGACCAGGGCTATTTTTCCGACGGCATTTCCGAAGAGCTGTCGAATCGCCTGGCGCAGGTGCCCGGTTTGCGCGTCGCCGGGCGCAGTTCTTCGCAGTCGTTCAAGGGCAAGGAAGCGACCATCGCCCAGATCGGCCGCGCGCTCGACGTCAGCCAGGTGCTCGAGGGCAGCGTGCGCAAGGACGGCGACCGGCTGCGCGTCAGCGTGCAGTTGAGCAATGTCGCCGACGGCTACCAGCTGTGGTCGCAGAGTTACGACCGCAAGTTGACCGACGTGTTCGCGGTGCAGGACGATATTTCCAGCGCCGTGGTCGAAGCCCTGAAGCTAGCCTTGCTGCCCGGGCCGCACCCGGCGACGAACAAGCGCCATACGCCCAGTTTTGAGGTCTACGACCACTACCTCCGTGGCCGTCAGGCCATGGCGGGTTCCGGCGAAAACTCGGTCGAGCGTGCGCTCGAATCGTTTCGTAAAGCGGTCGCGCTCGATCCCGATTACGCCGAGGCCTTTGCCGGCCTGGCGATGGCGGAAAGTTTCATGGCTGAAGGCGATCCTGACCCGATCCACAGGGATCAGGGTTTCCAACGCGCATCGACCGCGGCCGAACGGGCCGTGGCCCTGGATCCCGGGCTCGGCGACGCCTATTCCACGCGCGGTTATGTGCGGGCGATCGATTTCTGGGACTGGAATGGCGCGATGGCCGACTCGGAAAAGGCGATAGCAATCGATCCCGGCGACGCCAGAAATCAATTGCGGCACTGTTACCTGCTGGCGGCCTTGGGCCGCCTGCCCGAGGGCGCCAAGGCCTGCGACCTCGGCACCAGGCAAGACCCCTTGTTCGCGCCGGTCTGGTACCAGTTGGGAAGGCTCAGGGCGGCGCAAGGCGACTACCCAGGCGCGATATCGGCGATGAATCGCACCCTGGCGATCGACCCGGGGTTTCGACCGGCCGCGCAATACCTCGGCACGATAGCGCTGTTGCAAGGCGACGCCGGCAAGGCCAAGACGGTGTTCGCGCAGGTGGATAGTCCAATCGGCCTCGCCCTGGCCGAACACGCGCTCGGCGACGGCGTCGAATCAAGACGCTTGCTCGCTGAAATCATCGCCAAGCATGCCAACGATTTTGCCTACGGAATCGCTACCGTCCATGCGTGGTCGGGCGACCGCGAGCAGGCGTTTGCATGGCTGGACCGCGCGGTCGCCCAGCACGAGATCGGCGTCATCCTTCTCAAGTCCGATCCCTTGTTGCACGGCTTGCGCGGCGATCCGCGCTATCTCGCCCTGCTGAAAAAACTCAAGCTGCCAGTGTTGTAAGCCGGCTGGACGGGCCTGTGCGACAATGCCCGCGGCGGAGTCGGCCAAGACAACCGCGTCGCGACTTGATCGCGCCGAGGAAAGTCCGGGCTCCACAGAGCAGGGTGCCAGGTAACGCCTGGGCGGCGCGAGCCGACGGAAAGTGCAACAGAGAGTAGACAGCCGAACGGCATCGCAAGATGCGCGTGGTGATGGTGAAACGGTGGGGTAAGAGCCCACCGCCTGCGGGGCCAACGCCGCAGGGCACGGCAAACCCCACCCGGAGCAAGGCCAAATAGGGGGACTATGGGTTGGCTCGACCCGTCCCCGGGTGCGCTGCTTGAACCCTGCCGCGAGGCAGGGTCGAGAGGAATGGTTGTCCACGACAGAACCCGGCTTAGCGGTCGGCTCCGCCACTGTCATCTGGCGACCCCCGGCGCCGCCAATTTACGGCATCATGGCGCTAGGGCTCGCCAGTCCAGGACCGCTTCACATGAGCGAACTTCTCGCCCGAATCACTGCTGCATTGGCCGACCGCTACCCGGTGGAGCGGGAACTTGGTCGGGGCGGGATGGCTACGGTGTACCTGGCGAATGATCTCAAGCACCACCGCCTCGTCGCAGTTAAGGTGTTGAGCCAGGACTTGGCGGCGATGCTCGGCCCGGCGCGCTTCCTGCGCGAGATCGAGCTGGCCGCCAAGCTCAGCCATCCGCACATCCTGCCACTGTACGACTCGGGCCAGGTCGACGGCCTGCTGTTCTATGTCATGCCCTATATGGAGGGCGAGTCGCTGCGGGCGCGGCTCGATCGCGACAAACAGCTGCCGATAGAGGAAGCGGTGGCGCTGGCCCGGAAAGTCGCCGGCGCGCTCGACTACGCGCACCGGCACAACGTCATCCACCGGGACATCAAACCGGAAAACATCCTCCTGCATGAGGGTGAACCCGTGGTCGCGGATTTCGGAATTGCGCTCGCTGTGAGCGAAGCGGGCGGAGATCGGCTCACCGGCACCGGCCTTTCGATCGGTACGCCCTACTACATGAGTCCGGAACAGGCGACTGGAGACCGCCAACTCGATGCCCGTTCCGATATCTATTCCCTGGGCTGCGTCCTGTTCGAGATGCTGGCGGGCGAGCCGCCGCACGTCGGTTCCACAGCGCAGGCGGTGCTAGCGCGCATCCTCACCGAACCCCCGCGCGAACTTCGCAAGCTGCGCTCGAGCGCTTCGCCGACACTGGAGCGCGTGGTCGCCAAGTCGCTGGCCAGGGTTCCGGCGGACCGTTATCCAACGGCATCGACGTTCGCCGACGCTCTGTCCCGGTCCGGAGCAGACGATCAGCGCAGCGGGCCGACCGAAATTTATTCGGCCCCTGCGGCTGTCGACAGCCACGCGACTCCACCCACGCGCCGTCATCTAAATCTTGCACGCATTGCGCCGTGGATTGTGACCGTGTTGGCGCTGGGCGTGGCCGCATCCTTCGCGTTGCGCCCGATGTTCACGCCGGCTGTGCCGGTTGTGCCGGTTGTGCCGGTTGTGCCGGTTAGTGACGAGTTAAGTACCGAACAGTTCAAGCAGATCCTCGCCGAGGACCAGGCTATCGTGCTCGATACCCGCCCTCATCTTGAATATTCCATCAGCCACATCCCCGGCGCACTCAACGTGGCCGCCCGCCCGGGCGTTCCGATGTCGATGTACGAGTCCGATGTTGCCGAGGTGACGCGGTTGGTCGGAGGCAACCTGAAGCGGGCGCTAGTGCTGTATTGCAACGGCCCCTTCTGTCCCAAGAGCAAGCGGCTATCCGGGGAGCTCGGCGCGGTCGGGTACACCGATATCAGACGCTACCAGCTCGGTATTCCGGTGTGGCGCGCTTTCGGCGGTGTCACGGTGACCGAAGTCGATGGCCTGCGGCACGTCGTTCAGCTTGATCGTACCGCCGTGCTTATCGATGTTCGCGAACCTGATTTGTTCGCCGCGGGCACGCTTGCGAGTGCGCGCAACATACCCCGTAACGGGGTACTGGAAGATAGGGATGTCGGCGAGATTCGCGCTGCCAAAGACGATGGTCGCCTGCCGATGACCGACCACAATACGCGGGTTATCGTGATTGGTCGCACCGGTGGCGACGCTCGTTTCGTTGCCCAAGCCATCGCCAACGAGGCTTTCCACAACGTCTCGTATTTTCCCGGCACATTCGAGGAAGCCAAAGCTGCCCTCGCGCAGCCATCGCCCCCGGCGGAGAGCCAGCCGTGACTGAGTGCTGAAAGCCATGATCGGTTGACCTCCGCCACTGTCCTACCCCCCGTCCCAAAGGGCTTGCACTGCGCACTGGAACTCGTTCCAGTCGCAGCCTCCTCCCGGCTGTTCCCAGGCACCTGACCCGTCCGTACCGCGGCACCGGTCACGCCCCAGGCAAATTCGTGCCTAAACAAGGCCTCCATAACGATTCTTAAACAAAACTCTTAAGAGTCTGCAAGGCTTTGATTCCCATAGCGAAATTTCCCTTGACTGGTCCTTGACAGTCCCAAGACGCGGGTCTAACGTGGGCTACCGAGGGATTTTCGGGTTTTTTGTGGGGAATTGTGGAAGATGTTCCAGGGCGAGACCGCGGTCACCATCGATGACAAAGGCCGGTTGGCGATTCCAATCGCCTATCGCGAGCCTGTCGCGAAAGCCGGCGGTCGCTTGGTCGTTGCCTACAACCCCTACGAAACCGGCTGCTTGTGGTTGTACCCGGAAGCGGCTTGGGAGAAAGTCCGCGACCAGGTCATGGCGCTGCCCAACGCCAAGCGCGTGCATCGCAACCTGCAATTGAAACTGGTCGGCGCGGCCACGCCGGTCGAGCCCGACGGCAACGGTCGCGTACTGGTGCCGGCGAGCCATCGCAACGCCGCCGGCATCGACAAGAAGGCGGTGCTGCTCGGCATGGGCAACAAGTTCGAAGTGTGGAGCGAGCAGGCGCACTTGGCCCAGATCCGCCAGACCATCGGCGAAGTCGAGGTCAGCGACGACATGCTCGATTTGAGGCTGTAACGGTGACGGTCGGGACGCGCGCCCCCGCGCCCAGCCCAAGCCATCTACCGGTGATGTTCGAACAGGTCATGGACGGCCTGCGTGTGCGTAGGGATGGCAGGT
>JANYBA010000388.1 GCA_025360985.1 Gammaproteobacteria bacterium
GACCTTTTTGTCCACTTCCGTTCCATCGTGGGTAGTGGCTTCAAGACCTTGAAGGAAGGCCAGAAGGTCACCTTCACCGTCGTCAAGGGCCAGAAGGGCCTGCAGGCCGACGCCGTCCAGGCCGTCTAAGCCGCACCGCACTACGAAAAAACGAGCCCCGGGCGGCAACGCCCGGGGCTTTTTCTTTTCCGGATACGCTAATCTCGGAGCCAACACGGAGAGATTTGCGTATGTCCAAGGGCTGGTGGAAATCGCTTTACCTGCAAGTGCTGGTGGCGATAGTCGCGGGCGTCGCGCTCGGATATTTCGCTCCGGACACCGGAACATCACTCAAGCCACTGGGCGACACCTTCGTCGCGCTAGTGAAGATGATCATCGGCCCGGTGATTTTCCTGACCGTCGTGGTCGGCATGGCCAAGATGGGCGACCTGCGCCACGTCGGGCGCATCGGATTGAAGGCCCTTGTCTACTTCGAAGTACTGACGACTCTGGCGCTGGTCATCGGCCTGGCGGTCGCCAACCTGCTTCGACCGGGCGCCGGCATGGGAATCGACCCGGCCAGCCTGGATCCAGCCGCGGTCGCGGAATACCAGCACAAGGCCGAAGCGACCGGCGTGGTCGGCTTCCTGCTCGACATAATTCCGAAAACGTTCCTGTCCGCCTTCACGGAAGGCAATCTTCTGCAGGTCCTGCTGATCGCCGTGCTGTTCGGCATCGCGCTGACCCAGGCCGGCAATGCCGGCCGCAAGGTCCTGGATGGCCTGGACAGCATCAGCCACGTCTTCTTCGGCGTCGTGCACGTGATCATGCGTTTCGCGCCGATCGGCGCCTTCGGAGCGATGGCGTTCACGGTCGGCAAGTACGGCGTCGCTACGCTGCAATCGCTCGCCTGGTTGTTGGGGTCGGTGTACCTGACATGCGCGCTGTTCATCGCGGTAGTGCTCGGCGTGGTGGCGCGGCTGTCGGGATTTTCCCTGTGGAAATTCCTGCGCTATATCCGCGCGGAGTTGCTGCTGGTATTGGGCACGTCCTCGTCCGAATCGGCGCTGCCGCGGATGATCGAACGCCTCGAGGAACTCGGCTGCGACCAGGGCGTGGTCGGCCTGGTGGTCCCGACCGGTTATTCCTTCAACCTCGATGGCACCTGCATCTACCTCACCATGGCGGCCCTGTTCATCGCCCAGGCCGTGGGCGTGCCGCTGACCCTGGGCGACCAGCTGACCTTGCTGGCCGTCTTGTTGTTGACCTCCAAGGGCGCGGCCGGGGTGACCGGTTCCGGCTTCATAACGCTGGCCGCGACCCTGGCGGCCCTGCACGGAAAAGTGCCCGTCGAAGGCGTCGCCCTGATCCTGGGTGTCGACCGCTTCATGTCGGAAGCCCGGGCCCTGACCAACCTGATCGGCAATGGCGTGGCGACGATGGTCGTCGCGCGCTGGGAGGGCTTGCGCGACGACAACAAGATGCAGTTGGCGCTGGACCAGGGAGCCAGTCCATGAGGTTGACCCACGCCGTGCTGGTGATCGCCGACATCAGCGGCTACACCGCCTTCATCACCAACCGCCAGACGAGCCTGCTGCACGCCGAGCAGATCATCACTGACCTGCTGGTATCGATGATCGACCGCACCGAGCATCCCCTGGTGCTGAACAAGCTCGAGGGCGACGCGGCTTTCCTGTACGCCGAGACCGGCGAGGATCGCGCTGCCGCGATCCGCGACGTGCTGCTGCAGGTGTCCTTGCTGTTCACCGCCTTCGACGAACGGCTGGCCCGGATCCGCGACGAACGCGCCGAGTGCGTCTGCAATGCCTGCGCCAAGGTCGCAGATTTGCAGTTGAAAGCCTTCGTCCATTGCGGCGACATCGCCGTCAAGCAGATCCGGCAATTCGAGGAGCTGGCCGGCGAGGACGTGATCCTGATCCACCGCCTGATGAAGAACCAGGTCGAGGGCCGCGAATACGTGCTGTTAACCGAGCCGGTCTACTGGGCATGGCCGGAGATCGCGGCGTCGGGGCAAGTGCACCGGGAAGAATTCGACGGCGTCGGCACGCTGGAATTGCTGCGGCTGGCGCCGGGCGAGCTGCCGCGGCCGTCTGCTAGCATGTTGGCATCTCCCGGGAGCGAGCCATGACCACTGCCTACGACTTTTCCGCCAGGACCCTCGAAGGCGACGAGCAATCCTTGTCCGCCTACAAGGGCAAGGCGATGTTGATCGTCAACACCGCCTCGAAATGCGGGTTCACGCCGCAGTACACCGGCCTGGAGAAGCTCTGGGAGAAATACGAACAGAAGGGCCTGGTCGTGCTTGGCTGTCCCTGCGACCAGTTCGGCCACCAGGAACCCGGCGGCGCCGAGGAGATCAAGAACTTCTGTTCGCTCAACTACGACGTCAAGTTCCCGCTGTTCGAGAAGATCGAAGTCAATGGCAACGGCGCCCACCCCTTGTGGAAGTGGCTGAAGAGCCAGAAGTCCGGCCTGCTCGGCATCGAGGCGATCAAGTGGAACTTCTCCAAGTTTCTGGTCGACAAGACCGGCAAGGTGGTCAAGCGCTACGCGCCGACCGATACGCCCGAAAAGATCGACAAGGACATCGCGGCTGTGCTCTAACGAGCGCCACCGAGATCGTAGACGGCTTTCGACCCAAAGCAGCCGTGTCGGGTGCCGGACCTGATATCTTGCCCGCACCGTTTTTCCGCCGCTTCTCTTCCATGGCCCCATGATCAAAAACGTTTTCGAGCATGGCCAGTTTCTCGGAGCGTGTCAGACGACATGG
>JANYBA010000039.1 GCA_025360985.1 Gammaproteobacteria bacterium
CACTTCGCCATCCCGGGCCAAGGCGCCGTCGGCCAGCGCACCCATCAAGCCGTGCGAACCGCCGCCGTAGACGATGGTGTGGCCGGCCGATGCCAGGGATTCGCCGAGCGCGCGCGCGGCCGCGAAAAAGTGCGGCGCCACTTCGGCGCTGGACGCTGATTCCAAACAATAAGGTCATGATTGAAGTCTCGAGGATTTTCCTGCCTCTTGAATCTTGATAATCACACCAAAGTCCGTGTTTGACGTGGCCAGTGTGCCCCATTCGCACCGCATTGAGAATAAAGTCTGTGACGGCTCAACCAGACAAGCCAGCAGCGCCTCTACCGTGACGGAAGCATCGTCTCTCTGATGGGATGTTCGTGCGTACGAAGCACTTTAAACGATGCCGTCCAGCCGCGACCTTCGCTGGGCAATGTCCGCTTTCGCCCAAAGGGGACATTGCAAATATAGGACAATCGAGGAAGTGCGCAGGCTTGCCCTTGCTGCCGGTGGAATGGCGCAATCTTCAGGCCATTCCGACAATGGGCGGATCCGGCCGGGCTTCTCGGCGCTGGCAACCAGTTGCCGCCGATTCCGCTCCTGATGCTGGACGGACCGGTTGGCTGTTACGGGTTATCAGCGCGCAGCCGCTTCAACCTGGCGCCACACCCGCAGCAGGTTGCCGCCCATGATCTTCGCTATCTGCTCGTTGCTGTGCCCGCGCGCGCGCAGTCCCGCCACCAGGTTGGGATAGTCGGCCACCGAGTGCAGCCCAGTGGCCAGGTTGCCGTCCACGCCGTCGAAATCCGAGCCGATGCCGATGTGCGCGGCGCCGATCAGCTTGATGCCATAGTCGAACTGGTCAAGCACCGCGTCGATGGAGGTCGGCGGAATCGGATGCGCTGCCTTCCAGGCCGCGTCGAACGCGTCCACGTCCTCGAGCGGCTGGTTCGCCGCCTTCGCCTTCGCGTTGCGCGCGGCCAGCGCCGACTTGGCGACGAACAGGGCCTGCAGGTCGTCAGACGCCTTGCGATTGACGAAGGCGATGCCGAACGGAATCTGCACCACGCCACCCTTTTGCGCGATCGCGATGGCGAGTTCATCGCTCAGGTTGCGCTCGAGCCCTGGCGTGAAGTGGCGAAAGCCCGAATGGCTGGCGATGACGGGAACGCGGCTGACGCGGATGGCGTCGAGCACGGCCTCGTCGGACAGGTGCGAGACATCGACCATCACGCCGAGCCGATTCATCTCGGCGACGACCTTTTCGCCAAACGGGCTCAGCCCATGCCAGGGCCGGTTCGGGTCGTAGGACGAGTCACTGATGCGGTTGGTACGACTGTGCGCAAGCGTGATGTAGCGGATGCCGCGCGCCTGGAACGTCGCCACCTGTCCCAGGTCGTCGCCGAGCGGAGCGCCATTTTCCATGCCCATCGCGAGCAGGACGCGGCCCCCCTTGCGCAGGCGGTCGACATCACGCGGAGAACGCAGCAGGGCGAACTTGTCCGGATGCCGGGCGGCCAGTGCTTCGACGGTATCGATCTGCAGGTTGGCGACCTGGCGGGCCTTGCCCGCGTCGTCCTCGTCCGCGGAGGTGTAGATGGACATGAACGCGACTGCCAGGCCGCCGGCCCTGGCGCTGGCGTAATCGAACTCGCGATCAGGCGACGCGACGCCCAGGTCCCGCCAATCCTCGAGCAGGCGCGTGGGCGCGTCGATATGCGTGTCGACGACCGGCAACGGGCTCGACGGACCAGGCGCACCGGCGGCATGCGCCAGGCTTGAAAGCGCCAGTGCAAGCAAGGCGGGGCGCAGCACGTTTAGATGGCGCATGGCGATTCTCGCTGGGGTTGGTGGAGACTGATGGCAATTGCGGATTGACGGCGCGGGCACGACGCCGCGCTCAGCGCTTGGCAATCTTGCGCGGAGAGCCGGGCTTGCGACGTCCGCTGCCCAGCCCGACGACGGTCGTAGAACCCGGGCCGGCCTCCGGTTTCTGCGGCGTAGTGGTCTCCTCGCCATGCAGGTTCATCAACGACTCCAGCAGCTGCTCATCCGAACTCGAGCACACGCCGAGCAGCAACACCTCGTCGCAGCCTTCCGCCGCGATGTAGGCATGGCCCATGTTGGAGTCGATGTACACCGACTCGCCGGTCTCGAGCACGATCGGGTCGTAGAACTCGGTGTGCACCTCGGCGCGGCCTTCCAGCACATGGATGTATTCCTCGCCGGAATGGTGGACCAGGTCGCCGAACTCCTCGATCGACTTCGCGCGCACGCGCGTCAACACCGGGATCATCCGTTTGCGCCGCAGCTCCGGGCAGAGATAGTAATAATCGTAGTTCGGCGTGTTGACGCGGATGGCGTCGTCGATGCGGCCGATGCTGCGACGCGCGGTGATCGCCGGCTCGCCGACCTCGCCCTGCTCGGCGAACAATTCCGACATCCGCAGCTTGAGCCGCTGGCTGAGTTGCAGCAGCTTGTCGTAGGTGAGGGTCAGCCGGTCATGCTCGACCTTGGACAACGTCGACAGCGGAATGCCGGAATGTTCGCTCATCTGCTTGAGCGTCCAGCCCTTGCGCGTGCGCAGGGAGCGCAGCAGGCCGCCGATGGTGGGGTGTTGGGACGACATGCTTATCGGCTCTCCATGGCTAGGCAACAACGCACGCGATCGGCGGCGCGCAACGATCATCGCCTGCTTCGGCGTCAACCAGAAGAATTGCGCGATCAGATATCGGGACGTCCCGGGTTCGCCCCCCAACAGTCGTTGACAATTCTCCAATTGGGATCATTATGACCGAATCAGGATGATCGGTGTGGGAATCGACATCACAGCAGGACGTTCCGCCATCCAACTTAAGCCTGCGCCGCGGGCAGGAGTCCCATCCATGCGTTTGCTCCCCACCTTGCTTGCCGGCTTGGCCGTCATGGGCCTGTCTTCGCCACTGGAAGCCAAGCCGACGGCCACCTTGCTACCGCCGACGCCGCTTCCGCCCACGGCGCCTGCCGCCGAGCCGGTCGCGACGCTTCC
>JANYBA010000040.1 GCA_025360985.1 Gammaproteobacteria bacterium
CACTTCGCCATCCCGGGCCAAGGCGCCGTCGGCCAGCGCACCCATCAAGCCGTGCGAACCGCCGCCGTAGACGATGGTGTGGCCGGCCGATGCCAGGGATTCGCCGAGCGCGCGCGCGGCCGCGAAAAAGTGCGGCGCCACCTCAGAGCTGGAAGCGGCATAGACGCAGACCCGCATTATTCCACCGTCACCGACTTGGCCAGGTTGCGCGGCTTGTCGACGTCGGTGCCGCGCTTGAGCGCGGTCCGATAGGCGAGCAGCTGCACCGGAATCGCGTGCACCACCGGGCTGAGCAGGCCGACGTGGCGCGGCGTGCGGATCACGTGCACGCCTTCGGAATCGCGGAAGTGGCTGTCGGCGTCGGCAAACACGAACAGCTCGCCGCCGCGGGCGCGAACTTCCTGCATGTTCGACTTCACCTTCTCCAGCAGCGCGTCGTTGGGCGCGATCACCACCACCGGCATGTCGGCGTCGACCAGGGCCAGCGGGCCGTGCTTGAGCTCGCCGGCCGGGTAGGCCTCGGCGTGGATGTAGGAAATTTCCTTGAGCTTGAGCGCGCCCTCCAGGGCGATCGGGTAATGCAGGCCGCGGCCGAGGAACAAGGCGTGGTGCTTGTGGTTGAACATCTCCGCCCAGGCGGTGATCTGCGGCTCGAGGTTGAGGGCGTGCTGCACGCTGCCCGGCAGATGGCGCAGGTCTTCGAGGAACTCGTGTTCGCGGGCGGCGTCGAGCCGGCCACGCAGCTTGGCCAGGGTGCCGGTGAGCGCGAACAGGGCGATCAGCTGGGTGGTGAAGGCCTTGGTCGAAGCGACGCCGATCTCGGCGCCGGCGCGGGTGTAAAACACCATGGCGCTGGCGCGGGGGATGGCGCTCTCGGGCACGTTGCAGATCGACAGGGTCTTGCCGTGGCCGAGCGACTTGGCGTACTTGAGCGCCTCCATCGTGTCCAGCGTTTCGCCGGACTGCGAGATGGTCACGATCAAGTTGTTCGGGTTGGCATGGGCGGCGCGGTAGCGGTATTCGCTGGCGATCTCGACGCTGCAGGGCAGGCCGGCGATTTCCTCGATCCAATAGCGTGCGACCAGTCCGGCGTAGTAACTGGTGCCGCAGGCCAGGATCTGCACGCCTTCGACGTCGCGCAACAACTCCTCGGCGCCGGCCCCGAACAAGCGCGGCGCGAAGCCCTCGGCGATCACCGGTTCTATGGTGTCGGCGATGGCGCGCGGCTGCTCGTGGATCTCTTTCTGCATGAAATGGTTGAACGGGCCGAGCTCGAGCGAAGCCAGCGACACGTCGGACATGTGCGCGCGCCGATCGACCCGCGCGCCGCTGGCGTCGTAGATGTCGACGCGATCCAGGTGCACGTCGGCGACATCGCCTTCCTCGAGGAAGATCACCTTGCGCGTGACCGCGACCACCGCCGAAACATCGGAGGCGACGAAGTTCTCGCCCTCGCCCAAGCCGACCAGCAAAGGGCAGCCCATGCGCGCGGCGACGAAGCGGCCCGGCTCGCGCTGGCTGACCACGGCGATGGCGTAGGCACCGGTGAGTTCGCGCACGGCCTTCTGGGTGGCGTGCAGCAGGTCGCCCTCGGTCTTGAGGTAGTGCTGGATCAGGTGGGCGATGACTTCGGAATCGGTCTGCGATTCGAAGGCGTAGCCGAGCGCGCGCAATCGATCGCGCTGCTCTTCATGGTTTTCGATGATGCCGTTGTGCACCAGCGCCAGTTCGCCGTCGCTGATGTGCGGATGGGCGTTGCCCTCGGTCACTCCGCCGTGGGTGGCCCAGCGGGTGTGGCCGATGCCGAGGAAACCGTGCAGCCCTTCGGCCAGCGCCGCGCCTTCCATCTCGGCCACGCGGCCAGTGCGGCGTACCCGCCGCAATTCATCGGACAGCACCGCCAGGCCGGCCGAATCGTAGCCGCGGTATTCCAGGCGCTTGAGGCCGTTGACCAGGAAAGGCACCACGTCCCGCTGGGCAATTGCCCCGACGATTCCGCACATAGTCAGGCCTCTGGAGGGGTTGGCGATTTTAACGCGAATGCCGCGGGGTGGCTTCCCCCGGCGGCCTCATGGTGGCCATGGTGCTGCCGCAGTAGAGTAACCGTCATGGACCTGTTCGAGACGATGACCCGCCGCCGCCGCGGCAGTGGCCTGCTGTTGCTGGCCTTCGTCATTGCCATGCTCGCCGTGCCGCTGTGGCGCACGCGCGGCATCAACCACCCGCTGGCCAGCGAAGCGCACCTGGACGTCTGCGCGATGCTGCCGGTGCCGACGCTGACCACGCCCGGAATCGCGCATCCGGTCGACAGCAACGGCAACCTCGCCTGCATCTACCGGCAGGACGATCCGGGCCAGCCCAATCTGTTCATCGCCAGCCTGATGACCACCCGGGCGATGTCCGTCGACGGGCCGGCAGACACCCGCCGGATGTTCGATACCTGGGTCAAGGAAACCAAGGCCAGTGGCGCCCAGGACATGCGCGAGGAACCCGGCCCGTGGGCCGCGGCGGTGAGCTGGCGCATGGGCAAGGAAAATTCCTTCCTGTTCGAGGACCATGGCGTGATGCTGAGTCTGCAATCGGCGCCGATGGCCGCGCCGGACGTCGCCTACTATGCCCGGCGCGCGGCCGAAGCATTGCGCACGGCCAAACCGATCAGGGTGGCTTCTTCGCCGGCCGTCGCCACCCCGTCAAACTGACCTGGCGGCCGCGGGCGACGGTGAGTTCGCCGGCCGGCGCGTCCTTGGTGATCACCGAGCCGGCGCCGATCGTGGCCTGGTCACCGATGATCACGGGCGCCACGAGCGCCGAGTTCGAACCAATGAAAGCGCCGTCACCAATCGTGGTCGTGAACTTGTTCACGCCGTCGTAGTTGCAGGTGATGGTGCCGGCGCCAATGTTGACCTTGGCGCCGATTTCGGCATCGCCCAGGTAGCTCAGGTGGTTGGCTTTGGAGCCGGGGCCGAGCCGGGCTTTCTTGGTCTCGACGAAGTTACCGATGTGCACGTGCCCGGACAGGTAGGTCCCGGGCCGCAAGCGCGCGAATGGTCCGATTACGCACTGGTCACCGGCGGCGACACCGTCCAGGTCGCAGTGCGAATGCACGACGGTGCCGGCGCCAAGCACGACATCCTTCAGCCGGCAGAACGGCCCGATGCGCACGCGATCGCCGAGCACGACGCAGCCTTCGAACACGACGTCGACATCGATTTCGACATCCTGGCCGACCACGACGCTGCCGCGCTGGTCGAATCGCGCCGGATCGGCGAAACGCACGCCCCGGTCCGCCAGCTGCCGCGCCAGCCGCAATTGGTAGGCGCGCTCGAGCTGCGCCAATTGCCAGGCGTCGTTGGCGCCTTCGGCTTCGATCGGGTCGGCCACGCGCACGCAGTCGGCCGGCGAGAACTCGGCGGCGGCCATGGCGAACACGTCGGTCAGGTAGTACTCGCCTTGGGCATTGCCGTTGGATAGCGCGCCCAGCCATCGACGCAGCGGCGCCGCCGGCGCCACCAGGATGCCGGTATTGACCAGGCGCAGCTGCAGCACCTCGTCATCGGCGTCCTTCTGCTCGACGATGGCGCCGACATGGCCGGTCGCATCCAGCACCACGCGACCATAGCCGGTCGGGTCGCCAAGCTCGGCCGCCAACGCCGCGAAAGGTTCGCGCGCGGTCACCAGGGTGCGCAGGGTTTCCACGCGGATCAACGGCACGTCGCCGTACAGCACCAGCACCCGGGCGGCATCGGGAATGGCCGGCATGGCCTGCTGCACGGCATGGCCGGTGCCCAGTTGCCGAGCCTGTTCGGCCCAGTGCAGGTCGGGTTGGTCGGCGAACGCGGCGCGCACCTGGTCGCCGCCGTGGCCGTGGACGACATGGATGCCGGCGGCGTCGAGCGCGCGCGCCGCGTCGATCACATGCGCCAGCATCGGCCGGCCAGCGATCGGCTGCAGCACCTTGGGCCGCATCGACTTCATGCGCTTGCCTTCGCCAGCGGCCAGGATGATCACGTGCAGGGGTTCGGTCATCTTCGTGCTCCTCGGCCATAGTATCGGCGGCGGGGCTTCCGGCTGCTAGCATTCGCGCGATGCCCGCCGCCCTGGCCCGCCAGCTCGTCCTATTCCTGATCGTCGGCGCCGCGCAGGTGGTGCTGGACTGGGCGGTCTTTGTGAGCCTGACGGCCATTGGCGTGCCACTGGTCGCCGGCAACCTGGCCGGGCGCCTGTCTGGCGCCTGCATAGGCTACTGGCTCAATGGCCGGCATACCTTTGCCGGCGACGGCCGCATCCGGCTCAGTGGCGTCCACCTGCGTCGGTTCGTCGTGGCCTGGCTGCTGATAACGGCGTTGAGCACTTTTCTCCTGGTCGACGTCGCGCGGCAGTTCGACCTGCGCGCCGCCTGGCTGGCCAAGCCAGCGGTCGAAGCCATGATGGCGGGCCTGGGTTTCGTAGTCTGGCGGCAGTGGGTGTTTCACTGATCGGGCCAGATTGATCTGCCAGCAGCGCGAATCCATAAGCCGTCCCCACGGCCTGCGTCATCCGCTTGCACCATGCTGGCGACGCAAAACGAAAAACGCCGGCTCGAGACCGGCGTTCTTTCCAGACAATTCGCAATCAGTGCTTGAGGGTCTTGCGCAAGCGCTCGAGCGCCTGCAGCTGGACCAGGCTCATGGCCAGGTGCTGTTCGGCCTCTTCCATGCTCATCTTGGGATCCTTCTGCGCCAACACGCGTTCGGCTTCGGCCTTGGCGGCGAGCACGGCCGCCTCGTCGATGTCCTCGGTGCGCTTGACCGTATCGGCCAGGATCGAGATGACCTGCGGTTGCACTTCCAGGATCCCGCCGGAGACGACCATGTCGAGCTTGTCGCCATTGGCCAGGGTCAGCACCAGCTTGCCCGGCTTGAGCCGGGTGATCAGCGGGGCGTGGCGCGGCGCGATGCCGAGTTCGCCCATTTCGCCGGTGGCCACGACCATCACCACCTCGCCGTGGAAGATTTCTTCCTCGGCGCTGACGATGTCGCAGCGAATGGTGGTGGTCATGGTCGTGTCTTCCTCAGGCCGCCAGCTTCTTGGCTTTCTCGAACGCTTCCTCGATGCCGCCGACCATGTAGAAGGCCTGTTCCGGCAGGTGGTCGCACTCGCCTTCGCAGATCATCTTGAAGCCGCGGATGGTCTCCTTGAGCGTGACGTACTTGCCGGGCGAGCCGGTGAACACCTGCGCGACGGTGAACGGCTGCGAGAAGAAGCGCTCGATCTTGCGCGCGCGCGACACCGCCTGCTTGTCCTCTTCCGAGAGTTCGTCCATGCCCAGGATCGCGATGATGTCCTTGAGCTCCTTGTACTTCTGCAGCGTCGCCTGGACCTTGCGCGCGGTGTCGTAGTGCTCGTGGCCGATCACGTTCGGGTCGAGCTGGCGCGAGGTCGAGTCGAGCGGATCGACCGCCGGGTAGATACCGAGCGAGGCGATGTTGCGCGAGAGCACGACGGTGGCGTCGAGGTGGGCGAAGGTGGTCGCCGGCGACGGGTCGGTCAGGTCGTCCGCGGGCACGTACACGGCCTGGATCGAGGTGATCGAACCGGTCTTGGTCGAGGTGATGCGCTCCTGCAACACGCCCATTTCCGCGGCCAGGGTCGGCTGGTAACCCACCGCCGACGGCATGCGGCCGAGCAGCGCCGACACTTCGGTGCCGGCCAGGGTGTAGCGGTAGATGTTGTCGATGAACAGCAGCACGTCGCGGCCTTCGTCGCGGAAGTACTCGGCCATGGTCAGGCCGGTCAGCGCCACGCGCAGGCGGTTGCCCGGCGGCTCGTTCATCTGGCCGTAGACCATCGCGACCTTCGAGTTCGGCAGGTTCTTGTTGTCGATGACGCCCGACTCAAGCATCTCGTGGTAGAAGTCGTTGCCCTCGCGGGTGCGCTCACCGACGCCGGCGAACACTGACAGGCCCGAGTGCGCCTTGGCGATGTTGTTGATGAGTTCCAGCATGTTGACGGTCTTGCCGACGCCGGCGCCGCCAAACAGGCCGATCTTGCCGCCCTTGGCGAACGGCACCAGCAGGTCGATGACCTTGATGCCGGTC
>JANYBA010000092.1 GCA_025360985.1 Gammaproteobacteria bacterium
TCTGGCGGCAGATGGACGGCCAGCTCGACGCCATCGTCTTCGGCTGCGGGTCGTCGGGCACCATGACCGGACTGTCGCGCTATTTCGCGAAAGCGGCACCCGGACTTGAGCTGGTTCTTGCCGACCCCGTGGGTTCGATCCTGGCCCAGTACATCAACGAAGGCGTGCTCAGCACCAAGTCCGGCAGCTGGATGGTCGAGGGCATCGGCGAGGATTTCCTGCCGTCCATCTCCGACTTCACCCGCGTCAAAAAGGCCTACGCGATCACCGACAAGGAGAGCTTCCTGGCCGGCCGCGAATTGCTGATCAAGGAAGGCGTGCTCGGCGGCTCGTCGACCGGCACCCTGCTGGCGGCGGCGCTGAAGTACTGCCGCGAGCAGGCGACGCCGAAGAAGGTGCTGGTGTTCGTCTGCGACACCGGCAACAAGTACCTGTCGAAGATGTACAACGACTACTGGATGCTCGACAACGGCTTCCTCGAGCGCCCGCAGCACGGCAACCTGCGCGACCTGATCCTGCGCCCGTACGCGCAGAAGGACACCGTGGTGGTGGCGCCGACCGACACCCTGACCGTCGCCTACCAGCGCATGAAGATGTACGACGTCTCCCAGCTGCCGGTGATGGAAGGCGAGAAGATCGTCGGCATCGTCGACGAGTCCGACGTGTTGCTGCACGTCTACGGCGACGAAAAGCGCTTCCTCGATCCGGTCGCCACGGCGATGGTGCGCAAGCTCGACGCCCTCGACGTGACCGCGCCGATGGAAACGCTGCTACCGGTGTTCGACCGCGGCCACGTCGCCATCGTCATGGACGGATCGAAGTTCCTCGGCCTGATCACCCGCATCGACCTGCTCAATTACCTGCGTCGCCGCGTCCAATAATCCAACCGGAATCTATCGACTTGGAACCTGCATGACTTCCGACAGCACAAAACACGGCCTTGGCACGCGCGCGATCCACGCCGGGCAGGCGCCCGACCCGAGCACCGGCGCGGTGATGACGCCGATCTACGCGACCTCCACGTATGCGCAGAAAAGCCCGGGCGACCACCAGGGCTTCGAATACTCGCGCAGCCACAACCCGACCCGCTTCGCCTACGAACGCTGCATCGCCGACCTCGAGGGCGGGTCGCGCGGTTACGCCTTCGCCTCCGGGCTGGCGGCGACCTCGACAATCCTGGAACTGCTCGATTCCGGCAGCCACGTGATCGCCATGGACGACGTCTACGGCGGCAGTTATCGCCTGTTCGAGCGCGTGCGCCGGCGCAGCGCCGGGCTCGACTTCAGCTGGATCGACCTGACCGACGTGGCGGCATTCGAGGCAGCAATCCGCCCGGGCACGAAAATGGTCTGGATCGAGACGCCGACCAATCCCTTGCTCAAGCTGGTCAACATCGCCGCGATCGCGGCCATTGCGCGCAAGCGTGGCTTGATCGTCGTGGTCGACAATACTTTCTGTTCGCCGATCCTGCAGCGGCCGCTGGAACTGGGCGCGCACATCGTCATGCATTCGGCGACCAAGTACCTCAACGGCCATTCCGACATCGTTGGCGGGATCGCGGTCGTTGGCGATGACGCCGCGCTGGCCGAGCAGATGACCTTCCTGCAGAACGCCATCGGCGGCATCCAGGGTCCGTTCGACAGCTTCCTCGCCCTGCGCGGCCTCAAGACCCTGCACCTGCGCATGAAGGCCCATTGCGACAACGCCGGGCAGTTGGCCGCGTGGCTGGAAAGGCATCCGGCGATCGAGAAAGTCGCCTATCCGGGCCTGGCCTCGCATCCGCAACACCATCTTGCCAAGCGGCAGATGCACGGTTTCGGCGGCATGGTGTCGATCTGGCTCAAAGGCGGATTGCCGGCAGCTCGCCTGATGATGGAGCGTTGCCATCTGTTCGCGATCGCGGAATCGCTCGGCGGCGTCGAAAGCCTGGTCAACCACCCGGCGATCATGACCCACGCCTCGGTGCCGGCGGAGCGGCGCGCGCAACTGGGCGTCACCGACAACCTGGTGCGCTTGTCGGTCGGCGTGGAGGACGTCGCCGACCTGCGCGCCGAACTCAAGTTCGCGCTGGATTCGTCGGCATGAACACCACGGTCGCCAGCTGGAAGGAAGCGTCGCAACTGCGCCGGGCGTTCAACGACCTGGTCGACGGATTTCGCGCGCACCGGGTCTGGCGCCGGTTGGCGCGCATGGACATCCGGCAGAAGTACCGGCGTTCGGTGCTCGGTCCGTTCTGGATCACGATCACGATGGTGATCTGGGTCGGGGCGATGGGGCCGCTGTACAGCCACCTGCTCGGGACCAGTTCGGATGAATTCATCCCTTACCTGGCCATGGGCATCATCAGCTGGGGCCTGGTGTCGAACCTGATCATCGAAGGCGCCGGCACCTTCGTCGGCGTCGAGAACCTGGTGCGTTCGGTCAAGCTGCCTTACACCGTGCACGTGCTGCGGATGATCTACCGCAACCTGCTGATCTTCGCCCACAACCTGCTGGCCTTCGTGCCGTTCATGATCTACCTGCATATCTGGCCGCAATGGCAGTGGCTGCTGGCGCTGCCCGGCGTCGCCCTGGTGTTGATCGCGGCGGTGCCCAGCGCCTTCCTGCTCGGCACCCTGAGCGCGCGCTTTCGCGACATGCAGCAGATCATCGCCAGCATCGTCCAGTTGGCCTTCTTCGTCACGCCGATCTTCTGGCGCCCGGAGATGCTCAAGGACCGCGTCTACCTGGCGGAATACAACCCCTTCCACATCCTGCTCGAAGTGATCCGCCGGCCGGTGGTCTCCGGCCTGCCGCCGGCATCGACCTACACCAAGGCTGTCGTGCTGATCCTGATCCTGTACCTGGCGGCGGCGCCATTTTTTGCGCATTTCCGCCGCCGCCTGGCGTTCTGGGTATAATCCGTGCCTTCCATCCAACTCCATAATTGCAGCCTGCGCCTGCCGATCTACGGCACCATCAATCGATCGTTGAAAGGCGCGGTGCTGTCGACCGCGACCGGCGGCCGGATCGCCGCGGCCAGCAAGAACATCAGCGTGGTCCAGGCCCTGAACGACATCACGCTCGACATCCGCGCCGGCGACCGGGTCGGGATCATGGGCCACAACGGCTCCGGCAAGACCTCGCTCTTGCACATGATGGCCGGCATCTACGAGCCGAGCTCCGGGCAGATCCGCGTCGAGGGTAGGGTATCGAGCTTCATCAACCTCGGCCTGGGCATGGACCCGGAAGCGACCGGCCGCGAGAACATCCTGCTCTGCGGCCTGATGTTCGGCCTCGACTACGACCAGACCATCGCGCTGACGCCATCGATCGCCGACTTCTCCGGGCTCGGCGAATTCCTCGACATGCCGGTGCGCACCTACTCCAGCGGCATGATGATGCGGCTGGTGTTCTCGATCGTCACCAGCGTCGAGCCCGAGATCCTGTTGATGGACGAATGGCTGAGCGTGGGCGACTCCGACTTCGTGCAGCACGCGTCGGAACGACTCAAGCAACTGGTCGATGCCGCCAGCATCCTGGTACTCGCTTCGCACAACGAGAAGGTGATCGCCGACCTGTGCAACATCATCGTCCGCCTCGAGCACGGCGACCTGGTCGGGATCGAACGGATTTCGGGATGAGCACGCCGCGCAAGCGCCCGGTCGCAAGTTCGAAGGGCGCCGGCCGGCCGGTCGGCATCTTCATGCTCGGCATGCACCGCAGCGGTACCTCGGTGCTGACCCGGATCCTCAACTTGCTCGGCTGCGCCTTGCCCGGCGACCTGCTCGGCAGCAACGAAAGCAATCCGACCGGGCACTGGGAAAGCGCCCGGGCGATCGAAATCAACGATGCCCTGCTGGTCGGGCTGGGCCGGTGCTGGGACGACGTCCGCGAACTGCCCGCCGGTTGGCAGCAGCGACCCGAAGCCGAGATCGCCAAGGAACAGATCCGGGCCTTGCTCGATCGCGAGTTCTCGTCGCAGCGGTTGTGGCTGCTGAAAGAGCCGAGGTTGTGCCGGCTCGCGCCGCTGTGGCTGGAGGTCGCGCGCGACATGGGCGTGGATACGCGCGTGATCATTCCGGTCCGGCACCCCGGCGAGGTCAGCTATTCGCTGGCGCGTCGCGACGGCATCAATCTGGGCCAGGGATTGCTGATGTGGTACCAGCATCTGGCCGAAGCCGAACGGGCCAGTCGCGGCCAGCCGCGGGTGCTGCTGCATTTCCACGAATTGCTCGCGGATTGGCGCGGCCAGGCGGAAAAGATTGCCGCCGGCCTCGGCATCCAATGGCCGGCCGACGCCGATCGCGTCGCCGGTGAGGTCGACGACTTCATCCGGCCGCAATTGCTGCATGCGCATGCCGAGTCAATGGCGGCGATGCCGCTGCCGGCGCCGGTGACGAAGCTTTACGAGGATTTGCTTGCGGCCAAGGGCGACAAGGCGTGGGTGGTGATGGCGCGTTCCGTCGACGAGATCGCCCCGGTGGCGAGCCTGTTTGCGCCGGTCATCGAGGAATTGTCGCAACGCGTCAGCCGCGCGGCGGCCCGGCTCGCCGAAGCGAAGGGTTCGCCGGTCAGCGGCCAGCGGCTCGAGCAGTTGCATCTGGAAACCCACCTCATCCTGGATCGGATCGAGCAGCACGGTCCGCTGACGGTCGAACTGGTGCGCCAGATCGAGGCCCAGCGGCGCGAGGTCGACGAGCGTTTTTCCAACCTGACCTCGGAGCGCGAGGCCAACCGCGCCCTGCTCGACCCGGTCGGACCGCTGCTGCAGGAATTGACGCGCCAGATCGATGCCCAGCGCAACGAACTGCGCGAAGAATCCGCCCGATCCAATACCCAGATCGGCGAACTCGTGAACCAGTTCGAAGCGCAGCGAAATGAATTGTCCGCCCAGCATGCGCGCCAGGTCGACCTGCTGGGCAAGGAGTTGGCGACGCGCAACGACGAACTGGCGGCACGCAACGACGAACTGGCCGCGCGCAACGACGAACTGGCGGCGCGCGGCAACGAATTGGTGGAGCGCAGCAGCGAACTGGCGACGAGCCAGGAGGCGCTGGCCAGCGCACTCGCCTTGTTGGACGCGACGCGCGACGAGCTGGCCAAGCAGCGCAGCCTTTCCAACGAGTTGCTCGCCTCCACTAGCTGGAAGTTGACCGGCCCCGTTCGCGCTCTGCGACGCTTGCTTTCCGGACAACCTGGCGAAGGCAAGGAGCCTTCGACGGGCGTCCTGAAATCCTTGTACCGGGCCGCGCCCGTGCCATGGTCGTTGCGCTTGCGCGTCAAGTCCGCGCTGTTTCGCGTTTTCGCGCCGGTGCTCAAGAACACCGACGCCTATCGCCGCTGGCTGGCCGCCGGCCAGCATCGTCCGATGGCAACGCAGCCGACGCCGGCGGTCGTGGCCGCGGTCGCGGTCGCGCCGGGCAGGGTGGCGCCGATGCCAGTGCCAGGCAAGGCCGCGGACTACGTCGCGCTGGCCAGCGACGTGGTCGCGACGGCGGACCTGCGGGCCAAGGCGATCGCGTTTTACCTGCCGCAGTTCCATCCGATCCCGGAAAACGACCGCTGGTGGGGCCGCGGCTTCACCGAGTGGACCAATGTCAGCAAGGCGCTGCCGCAGTTCCAAGGCCACGAGCAACCCAAGCTGCCGGGCGAACTCGGTTTCTACGACCTGCGCCTGCCGGAAGTGATGCGCCGGCAGATCGAATTGGCCAAGCAGTACGGCATCCACGGTTTCTGTTTCCACTATTACTGGTTCGACGGCCGGCGCATCCTCGAGCGTCCACTCGACCAGTTCCTCGCCGACGATTCCTTTGATTTTCCGTTTTGCGTGTGCTGGGCGAACGAGAACTGGACGCGCCGTTGGGACGGCCACGACGACGACATCCTGCTCGGCCAGACCCATTCGCCGGACGGCGACCGCCGCTTCATCGAAGACGTCGCGCCGATCCTGCGCGACTGGCGTTGCATCCGCGTCGACGGCCGGCCGCTGCTGGTGGTTTATCGCCCCTCGCTGTTGCCGGACAGCGCCGCGACCGCGGCCTGTTGGCGCAAATACTGCCGCGATTCCGGCATCGGCGAGATTTTCCTGGCCATGGTCCAGTTCGATGTCGAGGACCCGCGGCCGTTCGGCTTCGATGCCGCGGTCGAGTTCCCGCCGCACAAACTGGCGCGCGACCTGCCGAGTTGCAATGCTTCGCTGCCGGCGTTGAACCCGGTGTTCGCCGGTTATGCGATCGAGTACCAGTCCGTCGTCGAGCGCGCCAAGCGTTGGCCCGCGCCCGCCTACGACATGATCCGCGGCGTGTTCCCCGGCTGGGACAACGAAGCGCGCAAGCCCCAGCAAGGCTACATGTTCGTCAACGCCAGCCCGGAGCGCTATCGCGAATGGCTGGCGTCGGCGGTGGACTATTCGTGCCGGCATCCGGTCGCCGGCGAGGCGATCGTGTTCATCAACGCCTGGAACGAATGGGCCGAAGGCGCCTACCTCGAACCGGACGGCCGCAATGGTTACGCCTACCTGCAGGCGACGCGCGAGGCGCTGACCGGCAAGCAGGCCGCCGCCGTGGCCGCCAAGCCGCGCATCGTGGTCGTTTCCCACGATGCCCATCCGCACGGCGCGCAATACCTGTCGGTGGGCTTTTGTCGCGAATTGGCCATGAACCACGGCTTCGACGTCGATGCCGTGTTGCTCGGCGACGGCGTGCTGATGGCCGAG
>JANYBA010000124.1 GCA_025360985.1 Gammaproteobacteria bacterium
GCTGGCGCGTGGGCCGCCAGGTCGTCAGTTGGGGCGAGAGCACCTTCATCCAGAACGGCATCAACGTGATCAATCCGATCGACGTGTCGAAGCTGCGCGTCGCCGGCGCAGAGTTGAAGGAGGCCTTCCAGCCGATCCCGATGCTCTGGGGTTCCTACAGCTTCACCGACAACCTGTCGGTCGAGGCCCTGTACATGCTGCAGTTCCACGAGATCGAGGTTGATCCTTCCGGCACCTACTTCAGTTCCAACGATTTTGCCTCGCCGGGCGGCACTTACGTGATGCTCGGTTTCGGCACCTCGCCGCAGCCGGTGAACAACCCGGAACTGTACGCCGCGACCTGCAAGTTGCCGCTGGGTTCTGGTTTCGCCAATTCCGACAGCGGCCTGCCGGGCAGCCTGGAAGCCGTCGCCTGCGCCAGTTCGGTGCCGCGCCTGGCCGACCGCCGCGCCCGCAACAGTGGCCAGTACGGCTTTGCCGTGCACTACTTCGCGGAGAATCTCGGCGACACCGACTTCGGCTTCTACTTCCTGAACTATCACAGCCGCCTGCCGATGCTTTCGGGCAGGTCGGTGTCGACGGCGGCGCTCACCGGCACGCCGCCGGGCCTGACCGCGGGCTACTTCGTCGAGTATCCGGAAGACATCCAGATGTACGGCTTCAGCTGGAACACTTCGCTCCCGGGCGGCGTGGCCTGGCAGGGCGAAGTCAGCTACCGGCCAAACATGCCGCTGCAGGTCGACGACGTCGAATTGCTGTTCGCGGCATTGAGCCCGCTCAATCCGTTCATCGCCACGCCGGCCGCGCGCTTCTGCAGCCAGTTGCTGCCGAATTGCACCTCGGCGCCCTTCGCCACGGAAATCCGCGGCTGGCGCAAGCATGAAGTCGCGCAGATCCAGATGACCTTCACCAAGGCGATTCCGGACGTGCTCGGCGCCGAACAGCTGGCCCTGGTCGGCGAAATCGGCGCGACCGACGTGCGCGACCTCGAGCCGGCTTCGGTGCTGCGTTACGAGGGCGAAGGCACCGACACCGGCGGCGGCATCGACATCTCTGATGTCCTGGCCGGCCTGCCGTCCAGCGCCGTCCTGCTGCCGGGTGGCCTGCGCAATCCGCTGACCCTGGAAGGCGGCTTCCCGACCAAGTTCTCGTGGGGCTACCGCATCGCCGCCCGCGCCGACTACAACAGCGCCTTCGGCACGCCGCTGACCTTGTCGCCGCGCATCGCCTTCAACCATGACGTCAACGGCACCACCCCCGGTCCGGGCGGCAACTTCCTCGAGGGCCGCAAGTCCGGCACGATCGGCATCGAGGCAAACTACCTCAACAAGCTGGTGTTCGACCTGAGTTACACGGCCTTCTTCGGGGGCGGTCATTTCAACCAGATCGCCGATCGGGATTTCGCTTCCTTCACCGTCAAGTATTCGTTCTGAAGCCTAGGGAGGGCAGACGATGAAATTGATCAAGAATTCGATGCTGGCGTCATTTGTCGGCGCCGCCTTGCTGAGCGCCGTCGTGGCTCAGGCCAAGGTGGGTTCCGACAAGGCCGCGCAGCTGGGCAACACACTGACCCCGATGGGCTCCGAAAAGGCCGGCAATGCGGCCGGTACGATTCCCGCATGGGATGGCGGCATCACCCGTCCGCCCGCCGGCTACAAGGCCGGTGGCGACCACATCGACCCGTACGCCGCCGACAAGATCCTGTTCCAGATCACGCCGGCCAACTACAAGCAGTACGCTGACCGGCTCAGCGCCGGCCAGATGGCGATGTTCGCTCGCTACAAGACCTACCGGATGGATGTCTATCCGACCCGGCGCAGCGCTTCCTTCCCGCAGCGGACCTACGACTTCACGCGCCGCAACGCTACCCAATGCGAGCTGATCGCCGATGGCGACGGCATCCGCAATTGCGCCGAAGGCTTTCCGTTCCCGATCCCGAACAACGCCTACGAGGCGATCTGGAACCACAAGCTGAAATACAAGGGCTTGTCGGTGCGCAGCTATTCCAACCAGGTCACCCCGACCGCCGGCGGCTCCTACACTTTGACCCGCCTGCGCGAAGAGATCCTCGGCCTGTACTACAAGCCGGGCAATACGTCCGAGAACATCAACAACAACCTGCTGTACTTCAAGCAGGACGTGCTCTCCCCGGCGCGACTGGCCGGCGGCGTGCTGCTCGTGCACGAGACCTTGAACGCCAAGGCCGCACCGCGCCAGGCCTGGGTGTACAACCCCGGCCAACGCCGCGTCCGCCGCGCCCCGAACGTCGCCTACGACAACCCGGGCACCGCCTCCGACGGCCTGCGCACCAACGACATGACCGACATGTTCAATGGCGCAATGGACCGGTTTTCCTGGACCCTGGTCGGCAAGAAGGAAATGTTGATCCCGTACAACGACTTCAAGGCCGACAGCAGCCGCAGCCTGGTCAGCGACATGGTCAAGCCCGGCCACATCAATCCCGACTACATGCGCTACGAGCTGCACCGGGTCTGGGTGGTCGAAGCCAAGCTCAAGCCCGGCCAGCGCCACATCAACAGCCGTCGTACCTTCTACCTTGACGAAGACAGCTGGCAGATCGTCGGTGTCGACCACTACGACGGCCAGGGCAGCCTGTGGCGTTTTTCAGAGCCCGCGGTCATCAACTACTACGAAGTGCCGACCCTGTGGACCACGCTTGAATCGACCTACGACTTGAAGTCCGGCCGCTACGTTTCGCAGTTGCTGGACAACCAGGACAAGCCGCGCGATTTCAGCTTCCAGAGCACGCCGGCCGATTACTCGCCGCAATCCCTCCGCGACAGCGGCGTTCGCTGATCCGTGCCACCATCGCCGCGCCCCTCGGGGCGCGGCGTCTTTTTCGGGTCGCGCCGGCACGCCGCGACCAGGAGTGGAGCCGATGTCGAAGATCCGATTGCGCGATGCGCGCCGGCTGGGATTGGCGCTGCTTGTCCTGACCTTGCCGATGGCGGCGCGCTTGCCGGCCGCCGAAGGCGCCGGCGCCGTGCCGGCCGACGATCCGGCGGTGCAGCCGACGGAAATCCTGCCGCGGGCAAAAAAATCGCTCTTGCTTGATGTCGCCGGTGACGCCGGCAACTTCGTGGTGGTCGGCGAGCGTGGCCACGTGCTCGTATCCAAGGACGGCGACGACTGGACCCAGGTCGCGACGCCGACCCGCTCCACGCTCACGGTGGTGACGACGTCGGAAGGGCAATGGTGGGCCGGTGGCCACGACGGCATGATCCTGCATTCGGGCGACGCCGGCCTGACCTGGCAGGTGCAGCGGAAGGATCCGTATCAGTTGGCCGCCGGCGAGAACCCGGCCGACCACGACACCCGCCAGGGCGTGCCGATTCTCGACATCGCCTTTGCCGATGCCAACAACGGCATGGCCGTCGGCGCCTACAACCTGCTGCTGGTCACTCACGACGGTGGCGCGACCTGGACGGCCGGCAAGGCCATCGTCAGCGCCGCGGCCACCGAGGCCCATCGCGAGCCCGCGAAGGGCGACATCTTCAGCGAAGACGAACTCCAGCTCGGCGACGAGTCCGATCCGCACTTGAATGCGATCACCTACCTGGGCGGCAGCGCCTGGGTGATCGCCGGCGAGCGCGGGACTTTCCTGCGCTCGGTCGACAACGGCGAGCACTGGCAGAAGCTGGCTTTTCCCTACGCCGGTTCGATGTTCGGCGTGGTGGCCTGGGGCGACCAGCACATGTTGGCTTTCGGCCTGCGCGGCAATGTCTACGAGTCCGTCGACCAGGGCACGAGCTGGACAAAGGTCGCCGCGCCAGGCAGCGCGACCCTGATGGGCGGCTTCGCCACGGCCGACGGCGGCGCCGTCCTGGTCGGCGCCAACGGCACCTTGCTGGTCCGGTCGAAGTCCGGCCAGCCGTTCGTGGCGCACACCTACAAGAACGCCAATGGCGAGACGCCCTATCTCGCCGGCGCAAGCGCCGACGGCAAGGGCGACATCCTGCTGGTCGGCGACAAGGGCGTCGATCGCTTCCACCTGCAGTAACTGAGTCGCCATGAGCGCTGCGCAACGGTTTGCCGAAAAGATCGTATTTGGGAGCCGCCCGGTCGTGCTCTTCGTGTTCGCCGCGATTACCGTGGCGATGGTCTATTTCGCCAGCCAGCTGAAAGTCGATGCCGGCTTCAAGAAGCAGATCCCGCTGCAGCACGAGTACATGCGCACGTTCACCGATTACGAAGCCGACTTCGGCGGCGCCAACCGCGTGCTGGTCGCGGTGATCGCCAAGGACGGCAACATGTTCACCGACCAGTTCATGGGCACCCTGCAGCAGGTGACCCGCGACGTGGTCAACCTCGACGACACCGACGACGCCCGCGCCCGTTCCCTGTTCACGCCGAACGTGCGCTACATCGAGGTGGTCGAAGACGGCATTTCCGGCGGCAACGTCATCCCCAACGACTACGACCCGGGCTTCAAGCCGGGGACGCCGGCGCAGTTCGACGCGATCCGCTCCAACATCGTCAAGTCCAACATCCTCGGCCGGTTGGTCGCCAAGGATTATTCCGGCGCGATGGTCTGGGCCGACATCATCCCCGAGTCGAAGGACCGCAAGGTCGACTACCAGGCGATCGCCCACCAGCTCGAGCAAATCCGCAAGAAGTACGAAAAGGGCAACATCAGCGTCAATATCATCGGCTTCGCCAAGATGGTCGGCGACATCAGCGACGGCGCCATCTCGGTGATCAAGTTCTTCGCCATCACCATCGCCCTCACCTGGCTGCTGCTGTTCCTGTATTCGAGTTCGATCAAGCTGGCGTCGCTGACCGTCGCTTGCGCGCTGGTGGCGGTGGTCTGGATGCTCGGCACCCTGCGCCTGATGGGGTTCGGCATCGACCCGATGAACATGCTCACGCCGTTCCTGATATTCGCGATCGCGGTCAGCCATGGCGAACAGATGATCAACCGCTTCCGCGGCGAGATCTTTTTCGGCGGCCTGGAGGAAGGCACGGTCGAGCAGCTGCGCGAGCGCGCCAAGTTCGCCTTGCCGCCGCTGGAAGCTGCGCGGCTGTCGTTCCGCATGCTGCTGGTGCCGGGCGCGGTCGCCCTGCTCGCCGGTTGCATCGGCTTCGGCGCGATCTGGTTCATCCCGATCCAGATGATCAAGGAGCTGGCAATCACCGCGACCGTCGGCGTCGGCCTGACCATCCTGACCGACCTGGTCCTGCTGCCGGTGCTGCTCAGCTACACGGTCGTGCGCAATATCGAGAAAAAGCGCGCCTACCGCCTGCGCCAGCTCACCCAGTTCGACAAGATCTGGTCGCTGCTGTCGCGCTTGAGCCGCCCGCGCGCGGCGGCGGTGGTGATCGCCATCGGCGTGGTCGGCTGGTTCTTCGCCTGGCAGGAAGGCAACAAGGTGATGATCGGCGACGCCCAGGCCGGCGTCGCGGAACTGCGGCCGAACGCCCGCTACAACCAGGACGCGGTGCTGATCAGCAAGAAATTCGCGCTCGGCGTCGACATCCTCAACGTCATCGTCGAGGCCGGGCCCTCGGCCTGCACCACCAGCTACAAGGCCATGGAAACGATCGACCGCTTCGCCTGGCACATGAGCAACGTCGAAGGCGTCGAACAGGTGCTGACGCTGCCGATGGCGGCGAAGATCGTCAATGCCGGCTGGAACGACGGCTCGATCCGCTGGCGCGTGCTGCCGCGCGAGCAGGACACCTTGCGGCAAGCCACGCAGAGCTTCGAGACCGACTCCGGCCTGCTCAATGCCGATTGCAGCGCGATCCCGGTGACCGTGTTCACCAGCGACCACCAGTCGACCACCATCGACCGCGTGGTCGCCGAGACCAAGAAGTTCCGCAAGGACAATGGCGCCTACGACGTCGGCTTCGCCAAGTGGCGCGATGCCCAGGTCAAGGCGGCCCAGGCCAAGGGCGAGGAATTCCGCACCGACAAGGTCAATTTCCGCCTCGCCACCGGCAGCCTCGGCGTGATGGCGGCGATCAACGACACCGTGCGCGAGAAGGAGCACTTCATCCTCTACCTGCTGTACGGGGCGGTGTTCGTGATGTGCTGGATCAGTTTCCGCAGCCCGCGCGCAGCGCTGTGCGTGTTGCTGCCGCTGGTGCTGGTCACCGAACTGGGCCACTCCCTGATGGTGCACCTGAACATCGGCATGAAGATCAACACCCTGTGCGTGGTCGCGCTCGGCGTCGGCATCGGCGTCGACTACGGCATCTACATCTTCGCGCGCATGCGCGAGGCCATGAATCAGGGCCACTCGCTCGGCGAGTCCTACTTCATCGCCCTCAAGACCACCGGCATCGCCATCTTCTACACGGCACTGACCCTGGCGGTCGGCGTGGCCATGTGGATCTTCTCGGTGCTCAAGTTCCAGGCCGACATGGGCGTGATGCTGACCTTCATGTTCCTGGTCAACATGCTCGCCGCGATCGTGTTCCTGCCGGCCCTTTGCCGTTGGCTGCTCAAGGCCAAGGAACCCGATACCTGGACGCCGCCGCACTGACCCGGCGGCCGGACGCCTAGGCGGTTTCCGCCGGCGGCATCGGCCGGGTCCGCGTGAGGTTGCGCAGCGCGATCGCCAAGACGCCGCCGAGCACCATCGCTCCGCCCAGCCACAGGCGCGGGCCGACCCGGTCGTGCAGGACGGCGATGCCGAGCAAGGTCGCCAACACCGGCGCGCTCAACAGGTAGGGCGTGACCTGCGCGACCGGATGGCGTTGCAGCAGCAGGTAATACAGGCCGTGCCCGACCAGCGAAGCGATGACCGCAGCGTAGGCGACGCCGAACCATGCCACCCAACTCGCATGCGCGATCGCCGGGCGCATATCCGGTTCGATCAGGGCGCTGGCCGCGAGCAGCGGCACCATGCCGACCAAGGCCGTCCAACCTTGCTGGCTGACCATGTCCAGGCCCTTCAGGCGGCGCATGAGCACGCTGCCGATGGCCAGGAAGAACGCCGATACCAGCATCAGCACCAATCCTTCCGGGCTGTGCAACACCGCCGGATCGAAGCCGAGCACGAGCACGCCGGAAAAACTCAGGGCGATCGCCGCTCCGGTGCGCCAGTGGATGCGCTCGCCCAGCCACCACCAGGCCAGCAGCGCCGCCATCGGCACGTAACTCTGCATGACGATGGCCGGCGAGGCGAGGGTCGCCGACAGGCTCAGGGCCCAGAAGCTCAAGCCGAAGTGCAGCACGCCGTTGCACAGGCACACGGCCGTCAGGCGCGGCCATTGGCCGGGCGCGGGGCGCTTGAGGAAGGGCAAGAGCAATGCACCGAGCAAGACCAGTCGCAAGCCCGTGAACAGCAAGGGCGGGAATTCGCGCAGCGCCAGCTTCGAGGTGAGGAAATTCCCGGCCCAGGCCAGGCAGATCAGTGCGACCAGGGCAAGGTCGCGGCCGACGAGGCCGTGGTGCTGGCGCTCAGCCAAGGCCGATCCGGCGATACAACTTGTCCAGGGTCCAGAGCGGGCCGACCAGCAGGTAGGTCATGTCGGTGAGAAAGCTCGGCCGCTTGCCTTCGACATGGTGGCCGATGAACTGGGCGATCCACGCCAGCACGAACACACCGACGGCAATGGCCAACAGCGTGCCCATCCCGAACCGCAGCGCCAGCCAGCGGTTGAGCAGCAGCATCAGGAGGAAAGCCACCAGCGCGCCCATCGCCAGCTTGCGCGATTTCTGCCAGTACCAGGCCCAGGCCAGGAACATCGCCAGGGCGCACCATGCGCCGGCCAGGAAGAAACTGCCCGGCACCGGGATCGTCCAGAGCATGGCGCTGACCGACCACACGATCGCCGGCACGCACAGCACGTGGATGAACTGATTGGTCGGGTTCTGGTGGTCGCTGGAATACTGGTTGAGCAGCGCATCGATCGTCGACATGGCGGCCTTCCTCGGAATGCCGGTCAGTCTACGCGGATGCCGGCCAGCCGCCACAGCGCCTCGGCGTATTTTGCGCGGGTGGCGTGGATCACGTCGGCGGGGACCTTGGGTCCGGGCGCGGTCTTGTTCCAGTCCAGCGTTTCCAGGTAGTCGCGCACGTACTGCTTGTCGTAGCTTGGCGGGCTGATGCCGACCGCGTAGGAATCGGCCGGCCAGAAGCGCGAGGAATCCGGGGTCAGCATCTCGTCCATCACGTGCAGGACGCCGTGCTCGTCGAGGCCGAACTCGAATTTGGTATCGGCAATGATGATCCCGCGCTCGGCGGCGAGAGAAGAGGCGAAACGGTAGATCGCCAGCGTGGCGTCGCGAACCTGTTCGGCGAGCGCTGCTCCGACCAGGGCGACCACGCTGTCGAAACTGACGTTCTCGTCGTGGTCGCCGACCGCCGCCTTGGTCGAGGGCGTGAAGATCGGTTCCGGCAATTGCTCGGCCTGGCGCAGGCCAGCGGGCAGGGCGATGCCGCAAAGGCTTCCCGTGGCCTGGTAGTCCTTCCAGCCGCTGCCGATGAGGTAGCCGCGGGCGATGGCC
>JANYBA010000141.1 GCA_025360985.1 Gammaproteobacteria bacterium
GCCTGATCGTCTACTCGTTCAACGAGTCCAAGCTGGTCACGGTCTGGGCGGGTTTTTCGCTCAAGTGGTACGGCGAGTTGTTCCAGGACGAGGGCATCATGGAGGCGGCCTGGGTCAGCATCCGCATTGCTTTCTACACCGCGACGACCTCGGTGGTGCTGGCGACCATCGCCGCCATGGTCATGACCCGGTTCCGGCCGTTCCGCGGCAAGACCCTGTTCGGCGGCCTGATCACCGCGCCGCTGGTGATGCCGGAAGTCATCACCGGCCTGTCGATCCTGCTGATGTTCGTCGGCATCGGCCTGCCGCGCGGCATGGTGACGATCTGGATCGCGCATGTGACCTTCTGCATGGCCTTCGCCACCGTGGTCATCTCTTCTCGCCTGAGCGAACTGGACAAGTCCATCGAGGAAGTCGCGATGGACCTCGGCGCCAACCGGGTCAAGGTGTTTTTCCTGATCACCCTGCCGATCATCATGCCGGCGCTGATTTCCGGCTGGCTACTCGCGTTCACGCTTTCGATCGACGACCTGGTGGTGGCGAGTTTCGTCTCCGGTCCTTCGTCGACGACCTTGCCGATGAAGGTATTTTCCTCGGTGCGCCTGGGCCTGAGCCCGAAGATCAACGCCCTCGCGACACTGATGGTGCTGGCCGTTTCCCTGGTGGCGCTGGTGGCCTGGTGGCTGATGGCGCGCGACGAGCGGCGCCGACAACTCGACATGCAAATGGCCTTGCAACAAGGCTGAGCGGCTTTTAAAAGAGATAGCGATGACCGTAGAAATCACCAATCCCTGGACCGGCCAGGTCGACTACCGTTACGACTACATGGGCGCGGCCGAAGTCGAGACCGTGCTGGCAGCCTCGGCCGCCGCCTTCCCGGCCTGGTCGACGCTCTCGCTTGAGCCGCGCGCCGACCATCTGCGCCGGGTCGCCGTGGCGCTGCGCGAGCATCGCGAGCGCATCGCCGGGATCATGTCGGCGGAAATGGGCAAGTTGAAGCGCGAAGCACTGGCCGAAATTGAGAAATCCGCTGGCGCCTGCGACTATTACGCCGGCCACGCGGCCAACTACCTCGCCGACCACGCCATCGCCACCGAGGCGACGCGCAGCTACGTCACCTACGAGCCGCTCGGCTGCGTGTTCGCGGTAATGCCGTGGAATTTCCCGCTCTGGCAGGTGTTCCGCTTCCTCGCGCCGGGCCTGATGGCCGGCAATGTCGCCTTGCTCAAGCATGCGACCAATGTGCCGCGCTGCGCCGACCTGATCGCCGAGATGCTGGCGCTGGCCGGGGTTCCGAGCGGCGTATTCGGCGTCCTGCATATCGACAACGCCATGTCCGCGAAGGTGATCGCCGATTCTCGGGTGCACGCGGTGACGCTGACCGGCAGCGAAAAAGCCGGGCGCTCGGTCGCCGCCACCGCCGGCGCCAACCTGAAGAAATGCGTGATGGAGCTGGGCGGCAGCGACCCGTTCGTGGTGCTCGACGACGCCGACCTCGACAAGACCCTGCCGATCGCCGTGTCCTCGCGCTTCGGAAATGCCGGCCAGACCTGCATCGCCGCCAAGCGCTTCATCGTCACCGAAGGCATCGCCGACGAGTTCGTGAAGCGTTTCGTCGAGGCGACATCGAAACTCGCCGTCGGCGACCCGAACAACGACGCCACCACGCTGGCGCCGATGGTGCGTCCCGACCTGCGCGACGAATTGCACGGCCAAGTGACTCGCAGTATCGCCGCGGGCGCCAAGCCGCTGATCGGTTGCACACCGGGGCAGGGCGCCTCGCATTATCCGGCGTCGATCCTCGACAACGTCGTGCCCGGGATGCCGGCCTACAGCGAAGAACTGTTCGGCCCGGTCGCCAGCGTGATCCGCGCCAAGGACGAGGCCGACGCCGTGCGCATCGCCAACGACACCTTGTTCGGGCTCGGCGCCAGCGTCTGGACGAAAGACAAGGCGCGCGGCGAACACGTGGCGCGGCAAATCAAGGCCGGCGCGACCTTCGTCAATTCGTTGGTGCGCAGCGACGTGCGGCTGCCCTT
>JANYBA010000175.1 GCA_025360985.1 Gammaproteobacteria bacterium
ATCTCGAGGGCCTGCTCGCCGTTGTCGGGCTGTGAGACCAGCAGCTCTTTGATATTGACACCCAGCTTCTCGGCGTAAGACGGGTCGAGCGCATGCTCGGCATCGACGAAGGCGGCGGTGCCGCCGGCTTTCTGGCACTGCGCGATCACCTGCAGCGTCAACGTGGTCTTGCCCGAGGACTCCGGCCCGTAGATTTCGACGACGCGGCCCTTGGGCAGGCCGCCGATGCCGAGCGCGAGATCGAGCATCAGCGAACCGGTGCCGATGATTTCGTGGGGCTCGACCGACTTGTCGCCCATCAGCATCACCGTGCCTTTGCCAAACTGCTTGTCGATCTGGGCCAATGCGGCGGTGAGGGCGCGTTTCTTGTTCTCGTCCATGGGTGTGTCCTCGGTTTTCTAGGGTGTGGGGGCAATGTAGGGGCAAGGCATCGCACAGGCTGAGACGGCGATGAATGCACGTAAAATTTGCATCCGATGCGCATCCCGGCCCAGCGGGAGAACGCCGAAAGCCGTGTCAGGAAACACCCCGGCGGCGCGCGCGCTCATCGGCTCGGCCTGACCAGGCCGCAGTACAGGCCTTCGATGGCGAAATCCTGGTCCGGGCGGACTTCGATCGGCGCGTAATCGGGGTTGCGCGGCAACAGCCGGATGCTGTCTTTGGCGATCTTCAAGCGCTTGACCGTGATTTCATCGTCGATGCGGGCGACCACGATCTCGCCGGAGCGGGCGGTGGGCGTGCGGTGCACGCCGATCAGGTCGCCGTCGAAAATGCCGTCGTCGCGCATCGAATCGCCCTTGACCTTCAACAGGTAATCGGGCGACGGAAAGAACAGGCTGCGGTCGAGCAATACGACATTGTCGGAACCGATATCGGCGCCGATCGGCGTGCCGGCGGCAACGCGTCCGAGCACGGGAAGGCGCAGGGCGTTTTCGCCTTCGGCCGGCAATGACATCTCCGCTTGCGCGGGCACCGGCGGCCTGAGCACCCGGATGCCCCGGGCCCGGCCCGGCACACGCTCGATCGCGCCCGCCGCCTCCAGGGCTTCGAGGTGGTACTGGGCGCCACGCACGCCCTTGAAGCCGAAGGCGCGGGCGATTTCGGCCTGGCTGGGCGGCACGCCCTCGGCCTCGATGCGCCGGGCGATCAGCTCGAGGATGTCGGTTTGGGTCTGGCTGAGGCTGGTCACGGTGTTCATGGTTAGTAGTAATACTACTAACGAATCACGAACGCAAGCCCTCTTCCACCGGGTCAGCCAGCGATCGCCAGCAGCCCCTGCAATGCGGCCGCGACCGTCTGCCGGCGCACGGCCTCGCGGTCGCCATCGAAATGAAAGGCTTCGGCGATCGGATATCGGCCCCGGCGTTTCCAGCCGATCCAGACCGTTCCGACTGGCTTCTCGGGAGTGCCTCCTGTCGGGCCGGCGATGCCGGTCACGGCGACCGCCAGGCTGGCGCCGGACGTGATCAAGGCACCCGACACCATCTCCAGCACCGTCTCGCGGCTGACCGCGCCGAATTGGGTCAGGGTTTCCTGGCGCACGCCGAGCAGCGCCTGCTTGGCTTCGTAGCTGTAGGCCGCGAGGCCGCAGTCGAACCAGTCGGAACTGCCGGGGATATCGGTGATGGTCTTGGCGATCCAGCCACCGGTGCAACTCTCGGCGGTGCAGACCATGTGCCGGAGCACACGCAAGGTATCGCCGACGCGCTCCGCCAAATGGCGCAAGGCGGCGTCGCTACTGTCGGCAATGCCCGAAGGGGTGGCTGTGTCCATGGCCTAGACTATAGGGCCGCCTCGCCCCCTGTCACGATGTCGTCCATCGACTCCGCCCAGCACACTCCCCTGATGCGCCAATACTTCGCCGCCAAGGCGGAGTACCCGGAGCTGTTGCTGCTGTTCCGGATGGGCGATTTCTACGAGTTGTTCTATGACGATGCGCGCAAGGCAGCGCGCCTGCTCGATATCACACTGACCCAGCGCGGCGCGTCCGCGGGTGCGCCGATCCCGATGGCCGGCGTACCGGTGCACGCGATCGAAGGCTACCTGGCGCGGCTGGTGCAGTCCGGCGAGTCGGTGGCGATCTGCGAACAGATCGGCGACCCGGCCCTGGCCAAGGGCCTGGTCGAACGCAAGGTGGTGCGCATCGTCACTCCAGGCACGGTGACCGACGAAGCCCTGCTCGACGAACGCCGGGACACGCTGCTGCTGTCGATCGCGCGTGGCAAGCAGGGTTTCGGCCTGGCCTGGGCCGACCTGTCCGCCGGCCGCTTCCGGGTCAGTGAAGTCGTGAACGAAGATGCGCTCGCCGGCGAACTCGCGCGCCTGGCGCCGGCGGAAGTGTTGCTCGCGGACGAAGACGGTTGGCCCGCATTCGTTGCGTCGATGACCGGCTTGCGCCGTCGAGCGCCCTGGCAATTCGATACCGAGGCTTGTCGCAGGAAGCTGAAGCAGTTCTTCGCCCTGCACGACCTGAGTGGCTTCGGTCTTGAAGACAAGCCGCTGGCGATCGCGGCGGCTGGCGCCCTGCTCGGCTACGTCGAGGAAACCCAGAAGCAACGCCTGCCGCACCTGACCGCGATCGCGGTGGAATCGGCCGACGAGGCGATCGCCATGAATGCCGCCACGCGCCGCCATCTCGAACTCGACACGCGCACCGACGGCCGCAATGAGCACACCCTGTTGGGCGTGCTCGACTCGACGATCACGCCGATGGCCGGACGGCTGTTGCGGCGTTGGTTGAATCGGCCTTTGCGCGACCAGCGCGTGCTCGGCGAACGCCACCAGGCCGTGCAGTCCCTGGTCGACAACGACAATGTCGGCGAAAAACTGCGCTCTGCATTCCGTGGCGTCGGCGACATCGAGCGCATCCTCACGCGGGTGGCGCTTCGTTCGGCGCGACCACGCGACCTTTCCACCTTGCGCGATGGCCTGCTCGCCCTGCCGATGCTTCGGAACCTGCTCGCAGGCGTGGATTCGCCGCGGATCCAGGCGCTGTGCTCCGAATTGGGCGAACACGCCGAGACTGCCGCCCTGCTCGCCCGGGCATTGGTCGAACAGCCGCCGGCGCTGCTGCGCGACGGTGGCGTAATCGCCGCCGGCCTCGATTCCGAACTCGACGAGCTGCGCCTGCTGTCGACCAACGCCGACCAGTTCCTGGTCGACCTGGAGGCGCGCGAGAAGGCCGCGACCGGCATCGCCACGCTCAGGGTCGGCTACAACCGCGTGCACGGCTATTACATCGAAATCAGCAAGGGCCAGTCGGAGAAGGCGCCGCCTCATTACACGCGCCGGCAGACGCTGACCGGCGCCGAACGCTACATCACCGAGGAACTCAAGGCTTTCGAGGACAAGGTGCTATCGGCGCGCGAACGCTCGCTGGCGCGCGAACGCTGGCTATACGAATCCCTGCTCGACGCGCTCAACGAAAGCCTGGAGCCACTCAAGCGTTGCGCCTTGGCGCTGTCGGAGCTCGACGTGCTGGCCTGCTTCGCCGAGCGGGCGCTGGCGCTGGACTGGTCGCGACCGCGACTGGGCGACGCCCCCGGCATCCGCATCGAACGCGGCCGCCACCCGGTGGTGGAAGCGGTGCGCAGCGAACCATTCGAGCCCAACGACCTCGCGCTCGATGAAGACACGCGGATGCTGGTCATCACCGGCCCGAACATGGGTGGCAAGTCGACCTACATGCGCCAGAACGCGTTGATCGTGCTGCTCGCGCATATCGGCAGCTTCGTGCCGGCCGCGCGCGCCGAGATCGGCAGGATCGACCGGATCCTGACCCGCATCGGCGCTGGCGACGACCTCGCCCGCGGGCAGTCGACCTTCATGGTCGAAATGGCCGAGACCAGCTACATCCTGCACCACGCGACCGCACATTCGCTGGTGCTGATGGACGAAATCGGTCGTGGAACGTCGACCTACGACGGGCTCGCATTGGCCGAAGCCTGCGCGCGCCACCTGGCCGAACACAATCGTGCCTACACCCTGTTCGCAACCCACTATTTCGAACTCACCGCCCTGGCCGAGCCTGGCAGCGGCATCGCCAATGTCCACCTCGATGCGGTCGAACATATCGATAAGAGCGGTGGCGACAAGCTGGTGTTCATGCACGCGGTGAAAGCCGGG
>JANYBA010000213.1 GCA_025360985.1 Gammaproteobacteria bacterium
GATGGCCGACCGCCAGCGACGAACCGACCACGTTGAGCTGGGCGCGATCAATCGCGCCCATTGCTTTTTCCAGGCCCAGCCGGTTCCGGCAAAACTCGTCCGACTCCCAGGCCTTGAGCGTGCACAACACCTGCGCGGCGAAGGCTTCGTGGATTTCGTAGAGATCGAAATCCTGCAGCGTGAGCTTGTTGCGCTTGAGCAGCTCGGCCACGGCGCCGGTCGGCGCCATCAGCAGGCCTTCGCCGCCGACGAAATCCACCGCCGCGACTTGCGCGTCGACCAGGTAAGCCTGGATCTCCTTGCCGTTCGCGCGCGCCCAGTCTTCCGAACTCAGCAACGCGGCCGAAGCCCCGTCGGAAAGATTGGTCGAATTGCCCGCGGTCAGCGTGCCCTTGCCCGAGGTTTTGTCGAACGCAGGTTTTAGCGTCGCCAGTTTTTCCAGGGTCGTGTCCGGGCGCAGGATGGCGTCGCGATTCAAGCCGCGGAACGGCGCGATCAGGTCGGCGAAGAAACCGCGCTCGTAGGCAGCGGCGGCTTTCATGTGCGACTCGTAGGCGAGCTGGTCCTGCGCCTCGCGCGGGATCTGCCATTCCTTGGCCATCAGCTCGCAGTGTTCGCCCATGCTCTTGCCGGTGCGCGGCTCGGCGACGCCCGGAAATTCCGGCTTGAGTTCGGAAAGCGAAAATCCCTTGAGCAGCGCGCCAAGCCGCTGGCCCGCGGACTTCGCCATGTTCATGTTGAGCAGGCGTCGGCGCAGCCTTGGGTTGACCGCGATCGGCACGTCCGAGGTGGTGTCGGAGCCGCCGCCGATGCCAACTTCGATCTGGCCCAGCGCGATCTTGTTGGCGATGAGCACGACCGTGTCCAGGCCCGTGCCGCAGGCGCGTTGCAAGGTGATGCCCGGCGTCAGTGGCGATAGCCCCGAGGAGAGCAGCGCCTCGCGGGTGAGGTTCCAGTCGGACGAATGCTTGAGCACGGCACCCATGGCGACCTCGCCCAGTACTTGTCCCTGCAGTCCGAACTTTTCCACCAGCGCGCCCAAGGTCGTGATCGAAAGGCCGAGGTTGCCGACGTCGAAATAGGCGGTGTTGTTCTTGCAGAAGGGAAGGCGGACGCCGCCCAGGATGGCGACACGGCGGGTGGCTTGCATATTCGGTCCTTGGACGCGGCCAGCGCGGCGGCTGGCGTAATGATCGGCTTGCCTGCAAGCTTAATCGGCCTGACCGGGGAATCCAAACGCGGGCGTATGGACGCGATGCAGCAGGACCTCACTTGCCATGGCGCGCTGGCGCTGGAACTGCGCCCCGGCGCGCAGGCGGGCGTGCTCGCTCTCGAAGCCGGGCTCGCCGGCGAACTGGCCGGGCTGATCGCCGACGACCTCGCGCGGTTCGCGCCCGGGGCGGCGACGCTCGACCTGGGCCTGGTGGCGGCGCATTTCGACCCGGTCGAACTGCTGCGCCCGGGCTGGCCGCTGCACGCCGCGCTCGAGCGCCTGATCAGGCAGGCGCCGCATAGCGCGACCGCGCGCGTGGTCGCGTTCGGCGCGCACGACGGCCGACTGCCCGATCCCTTGCAGCCGCGCACGGAGTTCCTCGGCGGCGCCCTGCGCCTGGTCCCTTTCATCCTGCTCGGCGAGCGCGCGGCGCTCGCCGACGTCGACCAGCGCTTCGAGGAAGTCTTGCTGGAGACCGGCATGGCCGGCGCCGCCGCCGCGCTGTTTGCGCAGGAACGATTCGGCGCCGCGATCGAACACGCGCGCTACCTGACCGTGCACGACCTGGCGGCCATGATGGCGTTGCAGTACGAACACGCCGGCCTCGCGCCGGTGTGGCCGTTGATCGAGGCTGCATTGCTCGCGCCGTCGGAGGAAACCTGGCTCGACGCCGCGCCCGAGCCGCTGGTGCGCTTGGCTGCCGGCCAGGCGCGGATCGCGCTATTCGACGACGAAGGCTGGTCGGGCAGCGGCTACGCGCCGGCCGAGGCCGAGGCCGCACAGCTCGCACGCGCCTTCGATCGCTTCCAGGGTCGGCAACGGCAGATTGGCGCACTGCTGGAAGCGCACGGCATCGCCGTCACCTTCGATCATTGCCCAGCCGGGCAGGACGCGCGCGCTATCCTGCGCGGCTAATTCAGCCGACTGCCAGCGCGCAGTGCGCGCTAAGTGCGCTTCCACTCGTTTTCGAACATCCAGTAGCCGGCGTCGCTCATGCCCAGCGATTCGTAAGTGCGTTGGGCGCGGATGTTGTCGCGCTCGACGTACAGGCGCAGGCCGCAGACATCCGGCGCCTGCTTCGCCATGTCCTGCACATGCTCGTACATCGCGCGGTAAACGCCCTTCAAGCGATGCTTGGGCAGCACGTACACGCTCTGGATCCACCACCACCAGGCGCAACGCCAGTCGCTCCACTCGAAGGTGAACATCAGGGTGCCGGCCGGCTCGCCGGCGATCTCGGCGATGAAGTAGCGCGAGCGCTGGGGATCGGCGAGGCCTTCGAGGATGCCGCGGGTGATCGTCGCGGGATCGAGTCGCTTCTGTTCGGTCTCGAAGGCCATGGCCTGCGCCCATTCCGACATCAGCGCGATGTCGTCCGGACCGGCCGAACGAACACGGATTTCAAGCGCGGCAGGATCGTACATCAAGGCCTCCGGCGCGGACGCGTCGGGCCCAGTTTACGCGTGAGCGTGTTGCGGCCCAAACCCAGGCGCTCGGCGGCCTCGCGCCGGCGTCCGCCGGTATGGGTCAGCGCCGCCTCCAGCAAGGCCTTGTCGAAGCGGACACGCAGGGCCGAGTGCAGGCCGACGTCGCCGCGCGCCAGCGCCGCTGCCGCCTCCGCCGCCAGGGCCTGCGTCCAGTCGCCGGGGGCTTCGGCACAAGCACTGCCCTCAAGCAGGTCGCGCAGGTCGCCGGCGGTGATCGTCTCGCCGGGCGCGAGCGCGGCCAGGCGCCAGCACAGGTTTTCCAGTTCGCGAACATTGCCCGGCCAGTCGTGGCGTTCGAGCCGGCGCAGTGCGTCAGCGTGGAAGCGCTTGGCCGGTGCGTCGAGCCGGCGCGCGGCTTCGGCGAGGAAACGCTGCGCCAGCGCCGGCACGTCGGCTTTGCGCTCACGCAGCGGCGGCAGGCGCAGGCGAACGACGTCGAGACGGTGCAGCAGGTCGGCGCGAAAACGGCCGTCGCGCACGAGGTTGTCCAGCGGCTGGTGGGTGGCGGCGATCACGCGCACGTCGACGCGGATCAGTTCGCGGCCGCCAACCCGGAAGAACTCGCCCTCGGCCAGCACGCGCAACAAGCGTGTCTGCAGCGAAGCCGGCATGTCGCCGATCTCGTCGAGGAACAAGGTGCCGCCGTCGGCCTGCTCGAAGCGGCCGACATGACGCTTGCTGGCGCCGGTGAAGGAACCGGCTTCATGCCCGAACATCTCCGATTCCAGCAGGTCGGCCGGGATCGCCGCCGTGTTGAGCGCGATGAATGGCCGCGCCGCGCGCGGCGACTCGCCGTGCAGGGCGCGCGCCACCAATTCCTTGCCGGTGCCGGTTTCGCCGGTGATCAACACGTTGAGCGGCGCTTGCGCCAGCCGGCCGATGGCGCGGAACAATTCGCGCATCGCCGGCGTGCTGCCGACCAGTTCGCGCGCGCCCTGCGCCGTGGGCGTCGGCACAGGATCCATCGCCACGAGCGGCAGCGCGCGCCCGGCCAGCGTCACCGCGTCGTCAAGGTCGAAAGGCTTGGAAAGGAATTCGTGGGCGCCGCCGCGAAAAGCGCCGGCGGTGCTGGCAATATCGGTGTAGGCGCTCATCACCACCACCGGCAGGGCCGGGTGCCCGGCCTTGAGCGCATCGAGGAAAGCCAGGCCGTCGACGCCGGGCATGCGCACGTCGGTGAACACCAGTTCGGGTGCCAGCTCGTCGGCGAGCGCGGCGAGCGCCTGGCGCGCGCCCTCGAACGCCTGCACGCGGTAGCCGGCGTCGCGCAGGGCTTGCGCCAGCACGATGCGGATGGTGCGGTCGTCGTCGACCACCCAGATGCGCTGGCCGCTGGCTTCATTCATGGTCATTCATCGTCGTCGACCTCGTCGCCGAGCGGCACCGGCAGGCGCAGGGTGAACACCGTGTGGCCGGCGCGCGAGCGGTAGCTGAGCGAGCCGCCGTGTTCGCGCGCGACTTGTTGCGCCAGCGGCAGGCCCAGGCCCGTGCCTTCGGCGCGCCCGGACACCAGCGGCAGGAAGATGCGTTCGGCCAGGTCCTCGGGCACGCCACGGCCGTCGTCGACGATCTCGACGCGCACCGCCAGGCGATGCGGAATGTCGCCGATCAGCACGTGGTGCTCGGCGCGCGTGCGCAAGCCGACGGTGCCGGCACCGGATTCAAGCGCGTTGCGCACCAGGTT
>JANYBA010000298.1 GCA_025360985.1 Gammaproteobacteria bacterium
CTGCGCCGCGACGCCTTGGCCGGCGGCGCGTTGGCGACTTTGTTGTTCGAAGGGCTCAAATGGGGATTCGCGATCTACCTGCGCAATGCCTCCTACGAGCAACTCTACGGCGCCCTCGCCGTAGTCCCAATTTTCCTGATCTGGATCTACACCAGCTGGCTGGCGGTCCTGCTCGGCGCGTCGCTGGCGGCGTCGATGTCGTCGTTTCGGCAACCGCTCCCCCACCACCCCTGATGATTTCGAGGAGTCCCCGATGAGTCGAAAGATCGGCCCGGTCGCATTCGCGGCGATGCTGTTGGTGGTGGCGTGCAAACAGGCGGCGGCTCCCGTTGCCGCGCCGGCCACGGCGCCGGAGCCCGCGCCCGCGGCGACAGCAGCTCCTGCGGCGCCCGCCCCCAAGCCCGAGAAGCCGAGCCTGAAAGTGACGACCTTCGATGGCCAGGCCTACGACCTGGCCGAGCATCGCGGCCATTGGGTCGTGGTGAATTTCTGGGCGACCTGGTGCACGCCGTGCCTGGCGGAAATTCCCGACCTGGCTGCCCTGGACAAGAAGCGCGACGACGTCGACGTGATCGGCCTGGCGTACGAGGAAATCGAGCGCCTGGACATGGAGGCATTCCTGAAGAAACATCCGATTTCGTATCCGATGGCGGTGCTGGACGTGTACAAGCCACCGGCCGACTTCGATACGCCGCCCGGACTGCCGATGACCTACCTGATCGCGCCCGACGGAAAGGTCGCCAAGCAATTCCTCGGCCCGACCACCAGCAAGGAACTGGAAGACCTGATCAAGGCCGTCGCGGGGCCGAATCCGGCGCCATGAGCGCGGCGCGGTTCCTGGTGTCCGGAAAAGTGCAGGGGGTGTGGTTTCGCGCTGCCACCCGCGAGCAGGCGTTGGCGCTCGGGCTGCGTGGCCACGCGAAGAATCTTGCCGATGGCAGCGTCGAAGTGATTGCCGTCGGCGACGAAGCCGCGCTTGCCGTGCTCGAACGCTGGCTGTGGCGCGGGCCGCCCTCGGCCGACGTCGCGCGCGTGCAACGCGAAGCCTGCGTCGCACCCGCGTGCGGCGACGGCTTCCAGACGTTCTAGTAGCGGCCCTTGATCGGCTTGACCGGCCCGCCGAAGTGTTCCTTCAAGGGAGCGGACTTGAGGCGCGGGAAAGCGATCTTCGGTTCCGGGACTTTCTGGTCGGGCAGACGGTCGAGCAGGTGGCGGATCAGGTTCAGGCGGCCGCGCTTCTGGCTGTTGAAATCGACCACGGTCCAGGGCGCGAACTTCGTGTGGCTCGCCGCGAACATCTCGTCGCGCGCCTTGCCGTAGTCGGCGTATTTTTCCCGCGCCTTGAGGTCGATCGGCGACAGCTTCCAACGCTTGAGCGGATCGGCCAGGCGCTCGGCGAAGCGCTGTTCCTGCTCGTCCTGGTCGACCGACAGCCAGTACTTGAACAGCAGGATCCCGTCGTCGACCAGCTGCTTTTCGAATATCGGCGCCTGCTTGAGGAAATCCGCGTTCTGCTGCGGCGTGCAAAAGCCCATCACCTTTTCGACGCCGGCGCGGTTGTACCAGCTGCGATCGAACAGCACGATCTCGCCGGCCGCCGGCAGATGTTCGACGTAGCGCTGGAAATACCATTGCGCTTGCTCGCGCTCGCTGGGTTTCGCCAGCGCGACCACCCGGCATTGGCGCGGGTTCATCCGTTCGCCGATGGCATGGATCGCGCCGCCCTTGCCGGCGGTGTCGCGGCCTTCGACCACCACGACCAGGCGCTTGCCGCTGACTTGCAGCCAGCGCGCCATGCCGTCCAGTTCGACCTGCAGCTTCTCGAGCGCGTCGCCGTAGTCCTTCTTGTGGAACTTGGCCATGGCGCCTCCGTTGGCTCAGCGCTCGCGCAGGCGCGGGCGCAGGTTGGCGAGATTGCAGGGCATCGTGCGCGAATCGAGCTGCGCGCGGATGAGTTTCTCCCATCCCAGGCGGCAGGCCGAGGTCGAGCCGGGCAGGGCAAACAAAAAGGTGGCATTGGCCAGGCCGGCGAAGGCGCGCGACTGCATGGTCGAGGTGCCGATGTCGCCGAAACTCAGGGCACGAAACATTTCGCCGAAGCCGGGCATTTCCTTGTCGAGCAGGGGCAGCATGGCTTCCGGCGTGGAATCGCGGCCGGTGAAGCCGGTGCCGCCGGTAACCAGGATGCCGTCGATGCCTTCTTCGGCGATCCATGCCGAGACCAGGGCGCGCAGTTGGTAGCGGTCGTCGGGCCGGATCGCGCGTTCGTGCAGGCGGTGGCCGGCCTCGGTGAGGGCGGCGACGAGGTAGTCGCCGGACGTGTCGTTCGCCGCCGTGCGCGTGTCCGAGACGGTCAAAACGCAAAGGGTGAGTGGGATGAAATCCTTGCCGGCGCTCATGCCGCCTCCGTCAGTAGCTTGAGTTCATCGGCCTGGTGCTCGCGCGCCAAGCGCTCGACCAGGACGCCGAGGTCGCCGTCGATGATGTTGGGCAGGTCGTACAGGGTCAGGCCTTCGACGCGGTGGTCGGTAATGCGACCCTGCGGGAAATTGTAGGTGCGGATGCGCTGGCTGCGATCGCCGCTGCCGACCTGCAACCGGCGCGAGGCGGCGGTCGCCGCTTCGGCCTTGGCGCGCTCGGTTTCGAGCAGGGCCGCCTTGAGCCGCTGCATCGCCTTGTCGCGGTTGGCGTGCTGCGAGCGCTCGGTCTGGTTCTCGACGACGATGCCGCTGGGGACGTGGGTAATGCGGATCGCCGATTCGGTCTTGTTCACGTGCTGGCCGCCGGCGCCGGAGCTGCGGTAGGTGTCGACCCGCAAGTCGGCGGGATTGATCACGACTTCGCTGACTTCCTCGTAGTCGGGAAGGATGGCTACCGTCGCAGCGGAAGTATGGATGCGGCCTTGGGTCTCGGTGTCGGGCACTCGCTGCACGCGGTGCGTGCCGGATTCGAACTTGAGTTTCGAATAGGCGCCGCGGCCCTCGATGCGCGCCACCACTTCCTTGTAGCCGCCGTGCTCGCCCGGATTGGCGGATTGGATCTCGACTTTCCAGCGCTGGCGTTCGGCGTAGCGGCAATACATGCGAAACAGGTCGCCGGCGAAGATCGCCGCCTCGTCGCCGCCGGTGCCGGCGCGCACCTCCAGGAACAGGTTGCCGTCGTCGCGCGGATCCTTCGGGATCAGCAACAGGCCCAGCCCGGCCTCGAGCCCGGCGATGCGCGCTTCGGCGGCGGGGATTTCTTCTTCGGCCAGTTCGCGCATTTCCGGATCATTGCGCATGGCCCGCGCGGCGGCGAGGTCGCGTTGGGCCTGCGCGTGTTCGCCCAGCGATTTCACCACCGGATCGAGCTGGGCGTATTCCTTGGAAAGATTGCGGAAGCGCGCGTTGTCGGCCAGCACGCCGGGATCGGCGAGCAGTCGGCCGACCTCCTCGTGCCGTTCGGCCAGGACCTCGAGCTTACGGCGCAGGCTGGGCGTCATCGTCGGATTCGTAGAGGCGCTCGGCGGCGCGCAACAGTTCGGCGTCGCCGTCGAGCGCGGCTTGCCGCAGGGCAGCGCTGGGGCCGTGCAGGAGCTTGTTGGTCAGTTGGTGCGCAAGTCGCTCCAGCACATGCTCCGGCGCTTCGCCGCGGGCGAGCTCGGCCTGGGCTTTCGCCAGCAATTCTTCGCGCGCCGCCACGCCACCGGCACGCAATTTTCGCAGGGCATCCTGGCGCCCCTGCGCCTGCCACCACGACAGGTAGTGCTCGACCTGCAGTTCGATGATCGCTTCGGCCTGCTGCGCGGCTTCGCGGCGCGAGGCGCGGTTTTCTTCGATCGCCTGTTCGAGGTCGTCGATGGTGTAGACGTAGACATCGGGCAGGTCGGCGACGTCGGCGGCAATGTCGCGCGGCACGGCAAGGTCGAGCAGGAACATCGGCCGATGCTTGCGCGCCTTCAACGCCGCTTGCACGGCGTCCTTGCGCAGGATCGGTTCGCGGCTGGCGGTGGCGGAAATGACGATATCGGCCTCCGGCAGGTGCCTTGAGACATCCGCCAGGGCAATGGCCACGCCGCCATGGCGGGTCGCCAGCGACTGCGCGTGCTCGAGCGTGCGGTTCGCGACCAGCAGGCGCTGCACCTTGGTTTCGACGAGGTGGCGCGCGGCCAGCTCGATGGTGTCGCCGGCGCCGATCAGCAGTACGCACGCGCGGTCGAGTTCGGAAAATACCCGGCGCGCCAGGCGAACGGCGGCGAAGGCCACCGACACCGGATGGGCGCCGATGCGGGTGTCGGTGCGCACGCGCTTGGCGACGGCGAAGGTCTGCTGGAACAGGCGATCGAGTGGCGTGCGCAGGCTGTGGCCGTCGCGCGCGGCCTGCCAGGCTTCCTTGACCTGGCCGAGGATCTGCGGTTCGCCCAGGATCAGCGAGTCCAGGCCGGTGGCGACCCGGAACAGATGTCGCACGGCCGCGGCATCGGAATGCAAGTAGAGATAGTCGGACAAGGCTCCGGACTCCAGGCCGTGGTGGCGTTCCAGCCAGTCGGCGAGGGCCGGCTCACGGCCATCGGTGACCTGGGCGTAGATCTCCGTGCGATTGCAGGTCGACAACAGTGCTGCTTCCTCGACCCCTTCCAAGCCGCGCAACCCGGCCAGCGCCTCCGGCAGGCGCCCGGCATCGAGCGCCACTTTCTCGCGCAGGGCGAGCGGGGCGGTCTGGTGGTTCAGGCCTAGGGCGATCAGGGGCATGGGCGGGGGCGGCGATGCGGTAAGCTTTCGCGGCGCTGGCTCTCGGTCGAGTCTCGGCGCCTATCTTAGCCGCTCCGGCCATGCCGCCCATGATCCAACTCAAATGGCTTGCCCTTGCGACCCTGCTTGCTACTGGACTGTCGGCGTGCGTGCCTGCGCCGCGTCCGACCATGCCTGCCGCCGATGCCAAAGCGGCGCAAGTCGCCCGTGAAGCAAGCTTGGCGGCGGCGACCGACTGGTCGTTTTCCGGGCGCGTCGCGCTGAGCCGGGGCGCGGACGGCGGCAGCGGACACATCGAATGGCACCAGCACGGCGACGATTTCGAGATCGTCCTCGCAGCGCCGATCACCCGGCAATCCTGGCGGATCGAGCGGCAAGCCGGCCGGGTGCGGATCGACGGCATCGAAGGCGGGCCGCGCGAAGGCGACGACGCCGAGGCCCTGTTGCTTGCCGCAACCGGCTGGCGCGTTCCGGTGGATTCGCTGGCCGATTGGGTTCGGGGCGCACGCGCGACCGGAGCGGCATCGATCGCCTACGACGGCAACGGGCTGCCGCTGCGGATGGAGCAGGACGGTTGGGTCATCGACTATCGCGGCTGGGACGCCGCCACGCCGTCCCGTCCCGTCAAGGTTTTCGCCAAACAAGGTGACGCCAGCGTAAAGCTGGTAGTCGAACGTTGGGACTCGCCATGAGTCCGGTTCCGGCAGGCTGGAGCGTCTGGCCCGCCCCGGCCAAGCTGAACCTGTTCCTGCACGTCCTGGGCCGGCGGCCCGACGGTTACCACGACCTGCAGACGGTCTTTCAACTGCTTGACTGGGGCGACACCCTCCGTCTGCGGCTCCGGAACGACGGGCGGGTGCAGCGGGTCGGCGAGGTGACGTACGGCGTGCCCGAATCCGGCGACCTCGTCATTCGGGCGGCAAGACTGCTGCTATCGGAGACGAATAGCGACCAAGGCGTTGACATCTCCGTCGAAAAGCGGATTCCGCTGGGAGGCGGCTTCGGCGGTGGCTCGTCGGACGCCGCGACTGTGCTGGTCGCGTTGAACCGGCTCTGCCAGGCGAGCCTGTCAGAAGATCGGCTGGCCGCGTTGGGGTGGGAACTGGGCGCCGACGTTCCGGTGTTCGTCCGGGGTCGCAATGCCTGGGCCGAAGGTGTCGGCGATCGCTTGACGCCCATGGACTTGCCCATGGCCGCCTACCTGATCGTGGATTCGGGCGTCTCGGTGCCGACCGCAGAACTTTTCCAAGTGCCTGAATTGACGCGGGATGCGGCGCCAGCGACAATATCAGGCTTCATTTCCGGCGCTGTTCGGGGCAATGCCTTCGAACCGGTGCTGCGCCGCCGGCATCCGGCCGTGGAAACGGTACTGCAGGCGTTGTCGCAGCTCGGCGAGGCCTGCCTGACCGGCACCGGGGGCGGTTGTTTCGTCCGTTTCGCCGACCGCGGATCGGCCGAGGCCGCGATGCGCGCCCTGCCGCCTGGCTGGAATGCCTGGGTGGCGATGGCAGCGAGTCGCTCGCCGCTGCTCGATGCCCTGGAAACGTTTCGGGTTTGATCTTTTTTTGTTTTGAAGGGGCGTCGCCAAGTGGCCCAAGGCACCGGGTTTTGATCCCGGCATTCGTAGGTTCGAATCCTACCGCCCCTGCCACACCGACCTTTGCGTTGCTTGATCCTCCACCCAGCCGCGGAAACTTGATATGAGCAAGCAGAACCTGCTCGTCTTCTCCGGAAACGCCAACCGACCGTTGGCGTTGTCGGTGTGCCGCCAGTTGGGCGTGCCGATCGGCAAGGCCCTGGTCGGCAAGTTCTCCGATGGCGAGGTCCAGGTCGAGATCGAGGAAAACGTCCGCGGCCAGGACGTGTTCGTGATCCAGCCGACTTGCGCGCCGACGGCCGAGAATTTCATGGAATTGCTGGTGCTGATCGACGCGCTCAAGCGCGCTTCGGCGGCGATCGTCACCGCCGTGGTGCCGTACTTCGGTTACGCGCGGCAGGATCGCCGCCCGCGCTCGGCGCGCGTGCCGATCACCGCCAAGGTGGCGGCGCGGATGTTCAGCACGGTCAACGCCGATCGCGTGCTCACCGTCGACCTGCACGCCGACCAGATCCAGGGTTTCTTCGATGTCCCGGTCGACAATGTCTATGCCTCGCCGCTGCTGCTGGCCGACATCTGGCGCCACCAGGGCACGGACAACATCATCGTGGTTTCGCCGGACGTCGGTGGCGTGGTGCGGGCGCGGGCGATCGCCAAGCGCCTGGACGACGCCGACCTCGCCATCATCGACAAGCGCCGCCCGAAGGCCAACGTTTCGACGGTGATGAACATCATCGGCGACGTCTCCGGCAAGACCTGCGTGCTGGTCGATGACATCGTCGATACCGCCGGCACCTTGTGCGCCGCCGCCGCGCTCAAGCAAAACGGCGCCACCAAGGTCGTGGCCTACTGCACGCATCCGGTGCTGTCGGGCGCGGCAATCGCCAATCTGACCAATTCGGCGATGGACGAACTGGTGGTTACCGATACCATCCCGCTTTCCGACGCCGCCCAGGCTTGCGGCCGCATTCGCCAGCTGAGCGTGGCCGAGTTGCTGGCCGAGACGATCCGGCGCATCTCGGTAGGCGAATCGGTGAGCACGCTCTACGTAGATTGATCCAACTGCTCCCCTGGTCGCGGGGGAGTATCCACATCGCCGCGAGGCGATCCAACACCAGCAGAAGGCAACATCATCATGGCAACTGTTCACAACATCACGGCCAACAGCCGCAAGGACGAGGGGAAGGGTGCGAGCCGCCGCCTGCGTCTGAGTGGTCATGTTCCGGCCATCGTCTACGGCGCCAAGCAGGAGCCGCAGTCCATCCAGTTCGAGCACAACCATCTGTGGATGGCCAGCCAGAACGAGTGGTTTTATTCGTCCATCCTCGAGCTGTCGGTCGACGGCGCGGTGCAGAAGGTCCTGTTGCGCGACCTCCAGCGCCACCCCTACAAGCAGCAGCTATTGCACCTCGACATGCAGCGCATCGACGAAAACGCAGCGATTCGCTTCAACGTGCCGCTGCACTTCATGCATCAGGATTCGTCGCCGGCCGGCAAGACCGCCGACGTCATCGTCTTGCATGAACTGAATGAGATCGAAGTCAGTTGCCTGCCGCGCGATCTGCCGGAATTCATCGAAGTCGATCTGTCCAGCCTGACTTTGGGCGACATCATTCACATGTCGCAGCTCACCCTGCCGACGGGTGTCACTCTGCCGGCCCTCAAGCTCGGCAAAGAACACGACCTGGCGGTGGTGATTGCCAAGCAGGCGCGCGTCGAGGCGGAAGAAACGCCAGTGGCAGCGGTTGCGGCCGAAGTGCCCTCGACCAAGTCGGCGAAAGCGGCGGCGGCTCCGGCGGCAGCTCCGGCCGGCAAGGGCGACAAGAAGAAGTAAGGCCAGCTGCCGCATGGCTGGTCTTCGCCTCATCGTCGGTCTCGGCAATCCGGGCGCCGAGCATTCCCGAACCCGGCACAACGCCGGGTTCTGGTTCATTGATGCGCTCGCCGAATCGCTCGGTGTGCGTTTCGGTCTCGAATCCAAGCTCTATGGCGAGTCCGCGAAAGCGGTCATCGGTGGGCAGTCGGTCTGGCTGCTCAAGCCGGCCACGTTCATGAATGCCTCGGGCAAGTCCGTTGCGGCGGCCTTGCGCTACTGGAAGATCGAGCCGACGGACGTTTTGCTAGCGCATGATGATTTGGATCTTCCGCCCGGCGCGGCGCGGCTGAAGTTCGACGGTGGCCACGGTGGCCAGAATGGCCTGCGTGACACCATTCAGCATCTTGATCACGGCCAGTTCCACCGACTTCGCATCGGCATCGGCCATCCGGGTCACAAGGACCGGGTGACGCCTTGGGTCCTGGGCCGGCCCGGCAAGGACGACGAGGCCGCGATCCGGCGTGCGATCCAGGATGCGCTGGATGTGCTGCCGCTGGCGGTGGCCGGCGATTTCAACGAGGCGATGAAACGCTTGCACACGCCGAAGACCTAAAGCCTGTCCGCGGTTCGCGCGGTCGCATCTCAAAATCACGGATTCGGATCACTCATGGGCATCAAATGCGGCATCGTCGGCCTGCCGAACGTTGGCAAATCGACCCTCTTCAATGCGTTGACCAAGGCGGGCATCGCTGCGGCGAATTTCCCGTTCTGCACGATCGAGCCCAACACCGGGGTCGTGCCCGTGCCCGATCCACGGCTCGAACAGCTGGCCGAGATCGTCAAGCCGCAACGCATCCTGCCGACCTCGTTCGAGTTCGTGGACATCGCCGGCCTGGTCGCCGGAGCGTCGAAGGGCGAAGGTCTGGGCAACAAGTTCCTGGCCCATATCCGCGAAGTCGACGCCATCGCCCACGTCGTACGTTGCTTCGAGAACACCGACATCGTTCATGTGGCCGGCAAGATCGATCCAATCTCCGACATCGAGACGATCGACACGGAGTTGGCGCTGGCCGACCTTGATTCCGTCGAAAAAGCATTGAACCGCGCTGAAAAAGAAGCAAAAGCCGGCAATAAGGACGCAATTGTCAGGAAAGAAGTCCTGGTCAAGCTGCGCGCCGGCCTCGACGCCGGCAAGTCCGCCCGGTCCCTGGGGCTGTCTGACGAAGACAAAACCCTGGTCCGCGACCTGTTCCTGCTCACCCTCAAGCCGGTCATGTATGTGGCCAACGTCCTGGAGGACGGCTTCGAGAACAACCCGTTCCTGGACAAAGTCCGGTCCCGCGCAGCAACCGAGGGCGCCGAAGTGGTGCCGGTCAGCGCCGCGATCGAGGAGGAAATGGCCCAGCTTGAAGACGCTGACCGGGCCGAGTTCCTGGAGTCCCTGGGCTTGGCCGAGCCGGGCCTGAACCGGGTCATCCGGGCCGGCTACACCTTGCTGGGCATGCAGACCTACTTCACCGCCGGCGTGAAGGAGGTTCGCGCCTGGCAGGTGCCGAAAGGGGCGACCGCCCCGCAGGCCGCGGGTGTGATCCATACCGATTTCGAGAAAGGCTTCATCCGGGCCGAAACGATCTCGTATGAAGATTTCCTCAAGTACCGGGGTGAGGCCGGCGCCCGCGATGCCGGCCGCCTGCGCCTCGAAGGCAAGGACTATCTGGTTCAGGAAGGCGATGTGTTGCATTTCCGCTTCAACGTCTAAGCTGGCGCAACCGTTGACAAAACCGGCCCCGGCCGTGAAAATTGCGGGCTCCCTAATGGAGGGATACCCAAGCGGCCAACGGGGGCAGACTGTAAATCTGCTGGCTCACGCCTTCGGTGGTTCGAATCCACCTCCCTCCACCAGTTTCGCGGGAGTAGTTCAATGGTAGAACCTCAGTTTTCCAAACTGATTACGCGGGTTCGATTCCCGCCTTCCGCTCCATTGATGCTTTGCGTTCCACGGCGGTTCTGATCTTGTTTCTTAGTTTATGTTTCATCGCGGCAAGCAGCATGCTCATCTAGCTCAGTCGGTAGAGCACTTCCTTGGTAAGGAAGAGGTCACAGGTTCGATTCCTGTGATGAGCACCAACTCCCTCCGGTTCGCATTGCGGATCGGCTCGGTCATCCACTTGAATCCATCGGGTAATCGCAATGTCCAAGGCTAAGTTTGAGCGCACCAAGCCCCACGTGAACGTGGGCACGATTGGTCACGTAGACCATGGCAAGACGACGCTGACGGCGGCGCTGACCAAGATTGGCGCGGAGCGGTTTG
>JANYBA010000015.1 GCA_025360985.1 Gammaproteobacteria bacterium
CCACCAACGCCGATGGCGACGGGTCCGGCACGGTCACCCTCAACGACGTGCTCACCTACACGATCACCACCAAGAACGTTGGCGTGATCACGTTGACCGGCGTGCAGATCAACGACCCCCTGCTGACGCCGGCCAACGCCACCTGCGCGTCCGTCGCCGTCAACGGCACCTGCGTCCTGGTCGGCACCCATCTGGTGACGCCAGCCGACGCCGCGGCCGGCCAGATCTTCGACAACCCGCGCTCCAGCGCCAACGAGTTCCCGGACAGTTTTTCCGACACCGGATTCATCACCCCGGTGGCGACCGCCAGCGGCGCGGCGATGCTGGTGGGCACCACGCTCAACGACTACGTCGATGTCGACGCCAGCAACACCAACACCGCCGGCGACCAGTTGCATGTCATCGTCACCGCGATCAATGCCGGTAGCCAGCCGCTGACCAATGTCCAGGTCAGCTCGCCGCAGGCAACGCCCGGCACGGCCAGTTGCGCCGTGGTTGCGGTCGGCTCGAGTTGCGTGCTGACTGGCACCTATACGCTGACCCCGGCCGACGTCGTCGCCAGCAAAGTCACCTTCACCGGCTCGGCCACCTCGACCGAAGTGCCCGGGCCGGTGCAGGGCCCGCCGACCGACGGCACTTTCAACGGTGTCCAAACTATCGACATCTTTTCGATGCAGATCGTTGCCGGCGACAACCAGGGCGGCGCCCCTGGTTCGACGCTACCGACACCGCTGAAGGTCCGGCTGCTGGGAGCATCGAGCGCTCCGATTTCCGGCAGGGTCATCCGCTTCATCGTTGTTTCCGGCAGCGGCCAGGTCACCAGCAATTTCGTCACCACCGACGCCCTCGGCGAGGCGAGCACGCAACTGACCCTGGGCACCGTGCCCGGACCGGTGGTCGTCTATGTCAAACCAGACAACGATGGGCCAGAGCTGCTCTTCACCGAGAACGTGACCGGCCTCGTGGCCGCCACCACCCTGAGCATCGTCTCGGGCGACAGCCAGACACTCACGGCCAACGTGGCTTCGTCGCCGCTGGTGGTCGCGCTGAAGGACGCCTCGAATTTGCCGGTGGTCGGCGCGACGATCAGCTGGTCGACCACGGCGGGGACGCTGGCCAATGCCTCGACGGTGACCGACAGCAACGGCCAGTCGAGCAATACCGTCACCACCACGCAAGCCGGCGCGGTGGAAGTGGACGCCAGGACGGCGCTGGCGACGTCGTCGGTGGCCTTCAGCCTGAGCGCCAGCCTGGCGACGCTGAGCGGCCTGACGCCGGAGCAGAAGGCGGTCGCGGTGGTGCTGGACAATGCCTGTCCCGCGCTTTCCGGCCTGTCGTCGCCGACGCCGGGGCAGGCCGACCTGCTGGCGCGCTGCCAGGAGATCTTCGCGTCGGCGGCGATCAACTCCAGCGCCACGGCGGGCGCGCTCGAGGCTTTGCTCAACAAGACGTCGCAGGCGCAGACCACGGCCGCCACGCTGGCGATCGATGCGCAGATCCAGAACATCCAGTCGCGCCTGATCACCCTGCGCAGCGGCGCGGCCAACGGCAAGTCCGATGGCCTGACGTTCACCGGGCCGGGCGGCGTGGTCGCGCTGACCTCGCTGCTGGGCGCCTTCATGGACGCCGCCGGCACGCCGCCGGATGACCACGGTTTCGATCGTTGGGGCTTTTTCGCCACCGGCAACATCGGCCGCGGCGAAGCCCGCGCGAACTCGTCGTCACCGGCCTACGACTACGACATCAACGGCCTGACCGCGGGCGTCGACTATCGCCAGCGCGACAACTGGGTGTCTGGCGCCGCACTCGGCTACACGCACCAGGACACCAGCCTGGCCAACCACGCCGGCATGGTCGCGCTGAGCGGCTGGAGTTTCTCGGGTTACAGCACCTACTCGTTCAAGCAACAATGGTACCTCGATGGCGTGGTGACGTATGGGCACAACCGCCTGACCCTGGAGCGGGCGATCCGCTACACCTTGCCCGTCCCGGGGGGTGGCAGCACCAGCATCGACCAACTCGCCACTGGCAAGCCAAGTGGCAGCCTGTTCTCGACGGCGATGACCTTCGGCGGCGATTTCCATTCCCAGGCCTGGGGCTTCAGTCCCTACGGACAGTTGATCTACTCCCGCGTCGAATTCGACCGCTACCAGGAAACGCTGCGGGCCGGCCCCGGCCTCGGCCTGGGGCTGGACGTGGACGCGCGTCGGATCACGTCGCTGACCGGCATCCTCGGCACGCGCCTGTCCTACACCCGCAGCGCGAACTGGGGCGTGTTCGCGCCGATGGCGTCGCTGGAATGGAACCACGAGTTCAAGAGCGATCCGTCCGCGACCACGGCGCGCTTCATCTACGATCCGACCCAGACGCCGTTCAGCGTGTCCGGGCAGCCGCTGGACGCCGACTTCCTGCGCCTGGGCCTGGGCATGACGATGATGTTCACGCACGGTCGCTCCGGCTTCTTCCTGTACCAGCGGACGCTCGCCCGCAGCGGGCAATCGCAGGGCAACCTCTCGCTGGGACTGCGAATCGAGTTCTGACTAAGAGCTACTGCGGACTCGGGTCGACTTCTGTCCCGGGCTCGTCATGTACTAAAGCGTCCACTTCACTTCCGGGTGGGCGCGCAGGGCGACGTGCGCCGCGTCGTAGTCGGCGCGGCTTTCGGCCCGGAATTCGATCGCCACCGAGACGAAGCGGCCGGCGCTGGAGGGCCGGACCCGGACCGTCTCGTGCAGCACGACCAGGCCGGCGGCCGTGAGCAGG
>JANYBA010000054.1 GCA_025360985.1 Gammaproteobacteria bacterium
GCGTGCTCACGTCGAGGTTGCGGTAGTGGAAATAACGTTCGAGCTGCGGCATCTGCCGGACGAGAAAGCGCCGATCCTGGCAGATCGAATTGCCGCAGATCGGCGACTTTCCCGCCGGCACCCAGGCGCCGAGGAAGGCGATCGTCTGCGCTTCAGCGTCGGCCATCGAGGTCTTGCTTTCGAGCACGCGATTCCAAAGGCCGGTTTTGCCGTGGGTCGTCCGGTTCCAATCGTCCATCGCCTCCAGGCGGGCCAGCGGATGGGCGATGGCGAGTTCCGGACCTTCGGCCAGGACGTTGAGATCCCGGTCGGTGACGAGGGTGGCGATCTCGAGGATGGAATCGGAATCGGGATCGAGCCCGGTCATTTCCAGATCGATCCAGATCAGGCGCTCGTCATTGCTGGTGGCTGCCGGGTTCATTCGTACTGGCGGTTGGTGATGATGACGCATCATACTTCAGGCCCCGTCCACCGATGGGCTCGCCCATGACGCCGCTCACCGCTCCCGACCACTACCGCATCCTGACGTCCATGCTGGCCCCGGCCTTGCTGATGGCGGCGACCGGTTCGCTATTGGTGTCGGCGAACAATCGCTTGTCGCGGGTGGTCGACCGGTTGCGCGCGGTGATCGCGATCTGGAAGCTCCACCCTTCGGAATCGCGGGCCGAACTCGATGCCCAGATCGCCCGCCACCGTCGCCGCGCCCGGTTGGTGTTGCGCGCCTGCCTGCTGCTCTATCTCGCGCTCGCCTCCTTCGTCGGCACCAGCCTCGGCCTGGCCGTGGACGCGCTCTTTCATTCGATCAAGCTTTGGGGCCTGCCGACGGCGCTGGCGGTGCTGGGCGTGCTCTGCCTGCTGGCCGCCAGCGCCTGCCTCGGACGCGAAGTCAGCCTGTCGGTGCGAAGCTTCGACGAGGAAATCGACCTCGAGTTGAATCGGCCCTATCGCGCCGACGATCGCGCCAGGCCCTGACTCACTCCGCCTTCCCGCGCTTGCGCCGGAAATAGCTGGTCAGTCGCTGGCCCGCTTCCTCGCCCAGCAATCCTGCCGCCACTTCGATGCGGTGGTTGTGCCTGGGGTCCGTCAACAGGTTGAACACGCTGCCGGCGGCGCCGGTCTTCGGATCGGAAGCGGCGTAAACCACGCGGCCGACGCGGGCGTGGACCATTGCCATTGCGCACATTGCGCAGGGTTCGAGCGTCACGTACAGGGTCGTGCCGGTCAGTCGGTGGTTGCCCAGGCGCGTGCCGGCCTGGCGCATCGCGACGATTTCCGCGTGCGCGGTCGGGTCGTGCTCGCTGATATTGCGGTTCCAGCCCTCGGCCAGCAGTTCGCCATCGCCGCCGACCAGCACCGCGCCGACAGGGATCTCGTTGTCTTCCGATTCGGCACGGTCGGCCAAGCCAAGGGCGTGGCGCATCCAGTGTTCATCAATGTCGGACCAATTCGTGCTCATCGTGCCCCCAACAAGCGCGACAGAGCGACCTTCGGCGCCAACCGGAATGCCTCCCGGTACTGGTTGAAAGCGCCCGTCCATTCGCGTTGCCCGAGCAATTGCGCGGCATTGCCGAGCGCGGTGCGGGCGTAGGTGGCGCGCGCCTGGGCGATGATCTGCGCCTTCTGGTCCGCGGGCAGGTAGTCCTGGAAGATATCGATCGCGACGCGGGTGAACGCCATGTCCTCGGCCGAGCGCACGTGCCGGCCGGTGTTGGAATTGTCGTGCATGCGGTACAGCGCCAGCGATTCCGGCTCGTACCAGACGGGGAAACGAGCTGCGATGCGGACCCACATTTCCCAATCCTCGCTGCAGACCAGGCGCTGGTCGAATCCACCGAGTTGCTCGTACACCGTCCGCCGGACCGCGATCGACGGCGTCATGATGCGTTGCTCCAGCGCCAGGCGCGGGATGGCGTCGACCAGCACGCCGCTGGCCTCGGCCTCGGCTGGCGCCATCGACAGCAGCTTTCCGGAAGAGTCGACATAACTTGGCCGACAGAAAGCGGCGCCCAACCCCGGCACGGCGTCGAATCCGCGCTGCAAGGCTGCGTAGAAGCCGGGCCGGACGCAGTCGTCGCCGTGCAGCAGGTGCACGAGTTCGCCACGGGAGCGCTGCAGGCAAGTATCGAAATTTGAGATATGGCCGACATTCCTGGGCTGGCGATGGAAGGCCACCCTGCCCCGTCCGATATTCGCCACCACCGATGCCGGATCGTCCCGGTCGGAAGCGTCATCGACGACTTCTATCTGCATCTGCCCCGGGCCGGGGTCCTGCGCCAATACCGAGCGCAAGGTTTCGGCCAGGAATCCCGCGCAGTTGTAGGTCGGGATCATCACCGACCAGCGCGGTCGCGCCTTCCCTTCCGGAACGGGATCGATGCTTCTGCGGAAGGCGTGGCTGCTCACGGCGGGTCGCCGCTCACTCCCACTCGATGGTCGCGGGCGGTTTCCCGGAGATGTCATAAACAACGCGAGATATGCCGCGTATCTCATTGATAATACGACGGGAAACGAGGTCAAGGAACTCGTACGGCAGGTGCGCCCAGTGCGCCGTCATGAAGTCGACGGTCTCGACCGCGCGCAGCGCAATGACCCATTCGTAAGCGCGGGCATCGCCGACCACGCCCACCGACTTCACCGGCAGGAAGACCGCGAAGGCTTGGCTGGTCTTGTCGTAGAGATCGGCATTGCGCAGTTCCTCGATGAAGATGGCATCGGCGCGGGCCAGCAGTTCGGCGCATTCGGCCTTGACCTCGCCGAGGATGCGGACGCCCAGTCCCGGCCCGGGGAATGGGTGGCGAAAAACCATCTGGGCCGGCAGTCCCAACTCGAGCCCGAGGCGACGCACCTCGTCCTTGAACAATTCGCGCAGTGGCTCGACCAGCC
>JANYBA010000067.1 GCA_025360985.1 Gammaproteobacteria bacterium
GGCTGGTCACCCGCAACACGGTCTACACGCTCACCGACCAGCGCCTGAAGTTCACCGTCGGCGTGTTCAACAAGGTCACCCAGGACCTCGAGCTGTACCGCGTGCGCGATACCAAGTTCCAGCAAAGTTTTTTTGAGCGCATGGTCGGGCTCGGCGAGATCGTGCTGTTCACCACCGATGAAACCTCGCCGGTGATTTCCCTCGCTTATATCCGCGACGCCGAGACGGTGCGCGAGAAAATGCGCGCCCTGGTCGAAGCGCGGCGCGACGCCAAGCGCGTACGCTACCTGGACGCCGAATAGCCGCGACACCGGAGACGACCATGGCCAACTACAAAGTGGGTTATTTCGTCGGCAGCCTGTCGTCCCGCTCGATCAATCGCCTGTTGGCCAAGGCGCTGATCCGCCTGGCGCCGGCCAACCTCGAGTTCACCGAGATCCCGTTCCGCGACCTGCCGCTGTACAGCAGCGACTACGACGCCGACTTCCCGGCGGTCGCGCTCGAGTTCAAGCGCGCGATCGCCGCAGTCGATGCCGTTTTGTTCGTGACGCCCGAGTACAACCGTTCCATCCCCGGCGGGTTGAAGAACGCGATCGATTGGGCCAGCCGGCCCAACGGCAAGAATTCCTTTGCGCGCAAGCACTCGGCGGTGATCGGCACCTCGCCCGGCGCGATCGGCACGGCCATTGCCCAGCAACACCTGCGTGGCCTGCTGAGCTTCTGCAACTCGCCGCAGATGAACGCGCCGGAGGCCTATATCCAGTTCAAGCCGGGCCTGATCGACGAAGACGGCGTCGTCGGCAACGAGGGCACCGAAGCCTTCCTGCGCCGTTACCTGCAGGAGCTGCACGACTTCATCGTGCGCGTGCTCTCGGTAGTGCCGCGCGCGACCTGAGGCGAGTCGATTAAAACCGGCGCGGGATGCGATCGACCGGGAACACCGCGACATCCATGCCGGACTCGCGGCGCGCCGCGCCGGGCGCCGGCGCCCAGGCCATCGCCGTGATCACTTCCCAGGTGCTCGGCAGGACGCCGTCACGACGAAGCTGTTCGTAAGCGGCAAGCATGCGCGCTTGCCGGCCCTTGCCACCGAGGCCGCGCGGGCGTTGGGCGCGGGCATCGCCGGCACCGATCGCGCGCAGTTCCCGCAGCAGGGTCATGGGCTCGGCGTAGGTGAGCGTGAACGCATCGCGGTCGAGCACGGGATTGCGGAAACCGGCGGCCAGCAGGGCATCGCCGATCGCCTGGATCGGCGCGAACGGCGACAGCGGCGGCTCGCGCTCGCCAGCGGCGACGTAGGCCTCGCGCAATTCGACCAGGGTGTCGGGCCCGAAGCTGGTGAACAACAACAGGCCGTCTTCGCGCAGCACGCGACGGAATTCCGCCAGGGCGACTGGCAGATCCGGCACCCACTGCAGGCACAGGCTGGAGAAAATCAGATCGACGCTGCCATCGGCGATCGGCAACCGGGTGGCGTCGGCGCAGACGCGCCGGATCGGCCGCCAGAAGCGCGTCTGCTTGGGCACTTCGCGCAGCATCGGCAGGGCCAGGTCGAGCGCGATCACCTCGCTCTTCGGCCAACGTTTTTTCATGGCGCCGCAAGCGCGGCCCGGACCGGCGCCGACATCGAGGATGCGCGCGGGAACCTTGGCTTCGAGCACCGCGAGCTGTTCGATCAGGCGCGACTCGACTTCCCGCTGCAGCACCGCGACTTCGGCGTAGCGCCGCGCGGCGCGACCGAAGTTTCGGCGCAGGCGCGGCTGGTCGAAGACGCCAGCGTCGCTCACGCCGGCAAGCCCACGCAGAATTCGCCGATCGCCCGCGCCACCGCGTCGGCGTGGGTCAGGAACGGCGCGTGGCCGGCGCCGGCGACCCCCAGGAACTGCGATCCCGGCGTGCGACCGGCCGCGGCCAGCATCGCCGCCGGCGACACCAGCCGGTCGCGGCGACCGGCGATCCACAGGCTCGGCGGCGCCAGCGTCGGCAACACCGCGCGCAAATCAGACTGCCGCAGCAACGCCAGGCCATCGACCAGGGCCCGCGGCGTCGGTTCGCCTTGCGCGTAGACGATCGCGCGCAGCATCCGGATTTCCTCGCGCAGGTGGTCCGAGCCCTGCGCTTCGAGCATCAGGAAACGATCGAGCGCGGTTCGGAACTCGCCGGCGAGGTCGCGCGCGAATCCGGCGAAGACCGCATCCTCAACGCCTTGCGGCCAGTCGTCGCCACGCAGGAAGCGCGGGCTGGCGGCGAGCATCACCAAGCCGCGCACGACCTTCGGCAATCGTTGTGCGGCGCGCAGCGCGACCAGGCCGCCGAGCGACCAGCCCAGCCAGGGCGCTGGCGGCGTGCGCGCGGCAATGGCCTCAGCGATGTCGGCGAGCGTGAACGGCACCGCGCTGCCGCGACTGCGCCCGTGTCCGGGCAAATCCACCAGGTGCAAGGTGAACTGCGGCTCCAGACGCGCGACCAGCGGTTCGAACACGCCGCCATGCATCGCCCAGCCATGGATCATCACCAGCGCCGGGCCGGTGCCGCGAACGCTTACCTGCACGTCACGCCTCGACGAGGGTTTGCTGGCAGGCGCGGACCAGCGCCGCGGCCAGGCCGTCGACCTCGGCTTCGGTATGCAGCGCATTGACGGTGATGCGCAGGCGCGCCTGGCCATCGGCGACGGTCGGCGGCCGGATGGCGCCGACCAGGTAGCCGGCTTCCTGGAGCGCGGCCGACACCGCGAGCGCGCGCTCGTTGCTGCCGAGCACCAGCGGCTGGATCGGCGAATACGATTCCTGCAGGGGCAGGCCGTCGTGCAAGAGCCGGCGGCGCAGGCGCATCACCAGCGAAATGAGTTTGGCGCGGCGCCAGGATTCGGCCCGCACCAGCCGCAATGACGTGCGCATCGCCGCGGCCATCGCCGGCGGCGGCGCCGTGGTGAACAGGTAAGGCCGCGCGGTCTCGGCGATGTGGCCGATCACGGAGTTGCTGCCAAGCACGATCGCGCCCTGCCCGCCGAAGGCCTTGCCCAGCGGCAAGACCAGCACCGGCACTTCGCGCGAGCCGAGGCCAGCGACGGCAATGCTGCCGCGACCCTCCGGCCCGATCACGCCGATGCCGTGGGCGTCGTCGACGTAGAGCAGTGCGTCCTGCGCGCGCGCCAGCAGCGCCAGGTCGCGCAGCGGCGCCAGGTCGCCATCCATGCTGAACACGCCATCGGTCGCCAGCACCGCAGCCGCTTCCGGTTCGCTCATCAATTGCCGCAAAGCCGCTTCGGCGTCGCGGTGCGGATAGCGCTTGAGTTCGCAGAAAGCCAGGCGCGCGCCGTCGAGCAGGCAGGCGTGGTTGAGTTTGTCCTGCACGCAGACATCGCCCGGGCCGAGCAGGGATTGCATCGCCGCGAGATTGGCGAGGTAACCGCTGCCGAAATACAGCGCCCGCTCGTAGCCCATCCACGAGGCGAATTCGGATTCGAGCAGGGCGTGTTCTTCGTGGTGGCCGCAGACCAGGGCCGAGGCGGTGCTGCCGACGCCGTGGTTGGCGCTGGCTTCCTGAAAGGCGCTGACCACTTCCAGGTGCTGCGACAGGCCGAGGTAATCGTTGCTGCAGAAGTTGACCAGCTCGCGGCCGTCGAGGGTGACGTGGGTACCATTGCGCGCTTCGATCCGGCGCCGGACCCGGCGCGTGGCCGCGGCGTCGCGCGCCGCGAGCGCGGCCGCCAATCGATCGCCAAGTCGGGGACGGGAAGCCATAGGCCGAAAAGCTTACGCCGCGCAGGCGGAAGGAGATGCGTCGTCGGTCACATCGGCGTGAACGGTACCCGGCTCGATCTCCACCGCCATCGGCACCAGGCCGAGGCGTTGGAAAAGGGCCTGGTCGGCTTCGACGTCCGGGTTGCCGGTGGTCAGCAGTTTCTCGCCGTAGAAGATCGAATTGGCGCCGGCCAGGAAGCACAGCGCCTGCAGCTCCTCGCTCATCTCGGCCCGGCCCGCGGACAGCCGCACCACCGATCGGGGCATCAGCAGGCGCGCCACGGCGATCGTGCGCACGAACTCGAAGGGATCGAGCAGGGCGGTGCCGTGCAGGGGCGTGCCCTCGACCTGGACCAGGCGATTGATCGGCACCGAGCCCGGGTGCTCGGGCAGGTTGGCCAGGGTCTGCAGCAGGCCTGCTCTTTGACCACGTGATTCGCCCATGCCGACGATGCCGCCACAGCAGGTCTTGAGACCGGCGTCGCGCACGTGGCCGAGCGTGTCCAGGCGGTCCTGGTAGTCGCGGGTGTGGATGATGTCGCCATAGATTTCCGGCGCGGTGTCGAGATTGTGGTTGTAGTAGTCCAGGCCCGCCGACTTCAGCGTCTGCGCCTGCTCGCCGCTGAGCATGCCCAAGGTCGCGCAGGCTTCCAGGCCCAGCGCCTTGACGGCTTCGACCATTTCCGCGACTTGCGCGACTTCGCGGTCCTTGGGCGAGCGCCAGGCCGCGCCCATGCAGAAGCGCGAGGCGCCCGCGGCTTTTGCCGCCGTCGCTTTTTCGATGACTTCGGCGACGCTCAGCAATTTGTGCGCCTTGAGCCCGGTGTTGTAGCGCGCCGCCTGCGGGCAATAGGCGCAGTCCTCGGGGCAGCCGCCGGTCTTGATCGAGAGCAGGGTGGAAATCTGCACCGCGCGCGGATCGAAATGCATGCGATGAACAGTCTGGGCCTGGAACATCAAATCCGGGAACGGCAGATCGAACAGCGCCCGCACCTGCGCCCGCGTCCAGTCGTGGCGGATCGCGGATTCCGATCCACTGAGAGTCCCGAGCCCCCTGACCCACACCCTCTCCGCCTCGGGGAGAGGGTGCTGCTGCGATGTGCCTCTTGGGATTGGTTCCACCGACTACTCCGCCGCCACCGAAGCCGTGGCGTCAAGCTTCTCCACCTTGGCGGCGCAGAACTTGAATTCCGGAATCTTGCCGAACGGATCGAGCGCCGGATTGGTGAGCAGGTTGGCGGCCGCCTCCACGTAGGCGAACGGAATGAACACGACACCGTCCGGAATGGCGTCATCCTGGCGCGATGCGAGCTCGATCACGCCGCGG
>JANYBA010000089.1 GCA_025360985.1 Gammaproteobacteria bacterium
CGGCGATCTCGGGTCGCGAATGAATTCGCTCCTACCCTGATAAGACTAGTGCTCTTGGTCGAGGAATTTCTCGGCATCCAGCGCCGCCATGCAGCCGAATCCGGCCGAGGTGATCGCCTGCCGATAAACCTGGTCGGCGACGTCGCCGGCCGCGAACACGCCCGGCACGCTGGTTGCGGTGGCATTGCCATCGAGGCCGGCGCGGATGGTCAGGTAGCCGTTGCGCATTTCCAGCTGGCCTTCGAACAACGACGTGTTCGGCGTGTGGCCGATCGCGACGAAGAAACCCTGCAGGGCGATCTCGCGCGGCTTATCGTCCTTGAGGCCGCGGATGCGCATGCCGGTGACGCCGGAATCGTCGCCCAGGACCTCATCGACGCCGTGGTCCCAGATCAGTTCGATCTTGCCGGCCTGGGCGCGCGCGAACAGTTTGTCCTGCAGGATCTTCTCGGCGCGCAGCTTGTCGCGGCGATGCACGAGGTAGACCTTGCGGGCGATGTTTGCCAGGTACAGCGCCTCCTCGACCGCGGTGTTGCCGCCGCCGATCACCGCCACGTCCTGGTCGCGGAAGAAGAAACCATCGCAGGTGGCGCAGGCGGAAACGCCCTTGCCCATGAATTTCTGCTCGGAAGCGATCCCGAGGTACTTGGCGCTGGCGCCGGTGGCGATGACCAAGGCGTCGCAGGAGTATTCGCCGCTGTCTCCGATCAGCCGGAACGGCCGACGCGACAGGTCGGCGGTGTGGATCTGGTCGAAGATGATCTCGGTTTCGAAACGCTCGGCATGCGCCTGCATGCGCGTCATCAGGTCCGGGCCCATCAGGCCGTGGGCGTCGCCCGGCCAGTTGTCGACCTCGGTCGTGGTCATCAGCTGGCCGCCCTGCTGCAGGCCGGTCACCAGCACCGGCTTGAGGTTGGCGCGGGCGGCGTACACGGCGGCGGCATAGCCGGCGGGGCCGGATCCGAGGATGAGCAAGCGGCAATGCTTGGCGGCGGTCATGGGCAACGTCTGTTCGGGTCCGGGCCTGCATGATTGGGGATGGCGGCCTCCCAAATCAAGGAGACTTGGGCAAGCCAGCGGCGAATTTGCGGCATAATTCCTCCGCGGCGACGGCACAAACTCCCCGGGGGCGATACAGACGGTGGCTCGAACGATCGACAAGCCGGCAAGCACCGGCGATGAGCGCCGCCAGAAGCTCTGGCGCGAACTGGCACTGGTGGCCATCGCCCCGCTGCTGCTCTACCTCCTGGCCAGCCTGTACAGCTATTCCACCGACGATCCGGGCTGGTCGCGCACTGGCAGCGTCGCCGGGGCCATGCAGAACATCGGCGGCCTGGTCGGCGCCTATGTCGCCGACCTGGCGTTCTGGCTGTTCGGTTACGCGGCCTATTCGCTGCCTTTGGTCTTGGGCGACATCGCCTGGATCGCCCTGTTCGGCATGGACTCCGACGGCGATGGTCGGGTGGACTTCGGCCCGGCGCTGCGCCTGGTCGGCATCGTCGGCTTCCTGGTCAGCGCCACCGGCCTGCTGCAAGTGCTTGGCGGCAACGTCGTGCACCTCCCGGCCGGCTCCGGCGGCGTTCTGGGGCAGATGGTCGGGCATTCGATGCAGGACGTGTTCGGCGGCATGGGCGGCAACCTGTTCCTGTTCGTCGTCCTGATGCTGTCGGTGACTCTGGCGACCGGCATGAGCTGGTTCGCGCTGATGGACAGGATCGGCGGCTGGGTGCTCGCGGGCATCGATCGGTTCTCGCAAAAACGCCTCGAAGCCGCGGAATGGCAGCGCACGCGCGCATTGCGCGAAGAACGCGAGGAAGTCCGCAAGGTCGATTCCGAGAAGCGCGCGCGCCGGGAACCGGTCCGGATCGAGCCGCCGGCCAAGGCGGTGATCGAGAAATCCGAACGCGCCCAGCGCGAACAGCAGATCCCTCTGTTCAACATCGGTGGCGGCGACACCTTGCCGCCCCTGTCCCTGCTCGACGATCCGAAGGCGCAACCGAAAGGCTATTCCGAGGAGACTCTTGAGACGCTGTCGCGCCAGATCGAGTTCAAGCTCAAGGATTTCCGCATCGAGGCCAGCGTCGTCGGCGCCTATCCGGGCCCGGTGATCACCCGCTTCGAGATCGAACCGGCGCCGGGCGTGAAGGGCAGCCAGATTTCCTCGCTCGACAAGGACATCGCCCGCGGCCTGTCGGTGAAGTCGGTGCGCGTGGTCGACGTCATCCCCGGCAAGTCGGTGGTCGGCCTGGAAATCCCCAATACCCAGCGCGAGATGATCTTCCTGTCGGAATTGCTGCGTTCCAAGGAATACGACAAGTCGCCTAGCCCGCTGTCCCTGGCCCTGGGCAAGGACATCGGCGGTCGACCGGTGGTCGCCGACCTGTCGCGCATGCCGCACTTGCTGGTCGCCGGCACCACTGGATCGGGCAAGTCGGTCGCCGTGAACGCGATGGTGCTGAGCCTGCTGTACAAGGCCTCGCCGCGCGAAGTGCGGATGATCATGATCGATCCGCAGATGCTCGAGCTTTCGGTCTACCAAGGCATCCCGCACCTGCTGGCGCCGGTCGTCACCGACATGAAGGAAGCCGCCAACGCGCTGCGCTGGTGCGTGGCCGAGATGGAGCGGCGCTACAAGGTCATGAGCACGGTCGGCGTGCGCAACCTCGCCGGCTTCAACCGCAAGGTCCGCGACGCCAAGGAAGCCGGCCAGCCTTTGATGGACCCGCTGTTCAAGCCGAATCCGGCCCTGGGCGAAGCGCCGCGTCCGCTCGAGGAGCTGTACTACATCGTCGTCTACATCGACGAATTCGCCGACATGATGATGATCGTCGGCAAGAAGGTCGAGGAGTTGATCGCCCGCCTGGCGCAGAAATCGCGCGCCGCCGGCATGCACCTGATTCTGGCGACGCAACGGCCTTCCGTCGACGTGATCACCGGCCTGATCAAGGCCAATATCCCGACCCGGATCGCCT
>JANYBA010000098.1 GCA_025360985.1 Gammaproteobacteria bacterium
GGCCAGGTCGTCCGGCGTGACGACGCCGCGCGAGGCCAGGATGTAGGCGGTGTGCTCGTCCATGCCGTCGATCGCGAGCAGGCCCGCCGAGGGCTTGTGCTCCTCAAGGTTCTCCTCGACCGCCAGCGCCTCGTTGAGCAAGGCGTCGCGGGCGCGGGCGCGCAGTTCCTCGACGATGTCCTCGTCGAAGCCCTCGATCGCCAGCAACTCGGCAGCCGGGACGTAGGCGATTTCCTCGACCGTGCTGAAGCCTTCGGTGACCAGGATGCCGGCGATTTCCTCGTCGACTTCGAGCTTGTCCATGAACAGCTGCCGCGAAGTCGCCTGCTCGGCATCGGACTTGGCGGTGACTTGGTCCTGGGTCATGACATTGAGCTGCCAACCGGTGAGGCGGCTGGCCAGGCGCACGTTCTGGCCGCCCTTGCCGATCGCCTGGGCGAGCTTGTCCTCGGCCACGGCCAGGTCCATCGAATGCTTTTCCTCGTCGACGATGATCGACTGCACTTCCGCCGGCGCCATCGCATTGATGACGAACTGCGCCGGGTTGTCCGACCAGAGCACGATGTCGACGCGCTCGCCGTTCAATTCGTTGGTCACCGCCTGCACGCGCGAACCGCGCATGCCGATGCAGGCGCCGATCGGATCGGTGCGGTGGTCGTGGGCGATGACCGCGATCTTGGCGCGATCGCCCGGGTCGCGGGCGGCGGCCTTGATCTCGACCAGGCCCTGGCCGACTTCCGGCACTTCCAGCTTGAACAGCTCCATCATGAATTCGGGCGCGGTGCGCGAGATGAACAACTGCGGGCCGCGGGCCTCGGCGCGAACGTCGAGCAGGTAGCCGCGGACGCGATCGCCCGGGCGCAACACATCGCGCGGAATGGCCTTGTCCTTGGGAATGAAGGCCTCGGCATTGCCTCCGAGGTCGACGTAGACGCTGCCGCGCTCGACGCGCTTGACCACGCCGTTCACCAGTTCGCCGACCCGGTCCTTCCAGGCGTCGAGGACTTGCGCCCGCTCGGCTTCGCGCACGCGCTGCACGATAACCTGCTTGGCGGCCTGGGCGGAGATGCGGCCGAACTCCGGATTCTCGACCTGCTGTTCGACGAAATCGCCGACCTGGGCGCCGGGCTGCTCGTCTTCGGCGTCCATCAAGCGGATCTGGTGGTCGGGCGATTCCATGATCACGTCGTCGGCCACGACCTGCCAGCGCCGGAAGGTCTGGTAATCGCCGTCCTTCGGATTGATCGAGACGCGGATGTCCACTTCCTGGTCGTAGTAGCGCTTCTTGGCAGCGGACGCCAACGCGGCCTCCATCGCCTCGATGATGACCTCGCGCGGCACGCCCTTCTCGTTGGCGACCGCATCCATGACCAGCAAAAGTTCCTTGCTCATTTCACTTGCTCCGTGCGGGCGCCTTGGCGCCCTCAGCCTTTGTTGAATTTCGAGACTTGCTTCCCGGCTTCACCGGCACCAGGCCCATTGCCGCCAGGTCCGGCACCAACCGTGCCTTTTCGATGTTGTCGTGCGCCACCACGAATAGTTCGACCTTGCCGTCCTCGGCGATGGCCACGTTGCCGCCATCGATGCTGGCGATGCGGCCCTGCAGGCGCCGGCGACCGTCCAACGGCAGTCGCAACGCGACCTTGACCTGCTCGCCGACGAAGCGCTGGAAATGCGCCAGCGTGAACAGTGGCCGGTCGATGCCCGGCGACGACACTTCCAGCGTGTACTGCGAACTGATCGGGTCGTTGACGTCGAGCACCGCGGAAATCTCGCGGCTGACCGCTTCGCAGTCCTCGATCGCCACGTGCCGTCCGGGGGCGTCGATGTACAGGCGCAGCATCGCGCTGCCGGCCGAGGCGGCGAATTCGACGCCGAGCAGGTCCAGCCCGAGCGCCTGGACGGTCGGTGCGAGCAAACCAGCGATTTCCGTAGCTTTGTCCGACATTGTTCGCGAAAACTGATTCCTGGATTTCAGAAACAAAAAAGGGCCGAGAGGCCCTTTTCCGGTACTTCCTGGTTCCGGTGCCGAACGACCGAGGCCGTTTCGACAAGACCGGGCAAGGTTGGTGGACGACCTTGCCTTGAAAACTGGTAGCGGGGGCAGGATTTGAACCTGCGACCTTCGGGTTATGAGCCCGACGAGCTGCCAGACTGCTCCACCCCGCAACAGTGAACGCCGATTATAGCGGGCAGGCAGCGGCCGGCGCAAGCAGACCGGCCAGGCGGGATCAGCCGGCGAAGGCCTGTTGGCACCAATGCAACAACGGCTCGGAGAACACGCCGAGCACCAGCAGTGCCGAGGCATTGAACGCGAACGCGACACGCAGGTGGCTGTCGGACTGCAATTGCGGACCGAGTCCTTCGGCTTCCTCGAAGAACATCGCCCGGATAAGTCGCAGGTAGTAGAACGCGCCAATCACCGCGCAGACCACCGACAGGATCGCCAGCCAGACCAGGCCGGCGTCGAGCGCGGCCTTGATCACGACCAGCTTGGCCCAGAAGCCGAGGAACGGCGGCACGCCGGCGAGCGAGGCCATCACGAACAGCACCAGCAGGGCGTGGCCGGGATGCGTCTGCCAGAGGCCGCGGAAGTCGGCGATGTTGTCGGCGTCGAAGCCGCGGCGCGACAGCAGCAGGATCGCGGCGAAGGCCGCGGCGGCGGTCAGCGCATAGCTCAAGGCGTAGAACATCGCCGCCGAATAACCGCCCGGTCCGCCGTTGGCCAGGCCCATGAACAGGAAGCCGACGTGCGAAATCGTCGAGTAGGCAAGCAGTCGCTTGAAGTTGCTTTGCGCCAGGGCAACGATGTTGCCGATCAGCAAGGACAGCGCCGCGAGTCCGGCGACCATCGGCTGCCAGTCCACGCCGGTCAGTCCGAGCCCGGAGTCGAGCATCCGGTAAGCCATGCCGAATGCGGCCAGTTTGGGCACCGAACCGATGAACAAGGTTACCGCGGTCGGCGCGCCCTGGTAGACGTCGGGCAACCACATGTGGAATGGCGCGGCGCCGAACTTGAAGGCGATGCCGGCGAGCACGAACACCATGCCGAGCAGCAGGAGGCCCTGGTCGCCGGCGCTGGCGGCGTGGATGGCGTCGAACTGCAGGCTGCCGGTGGCGCCGTAGACCAGGGACATGCCGTACAGCAGCAGACCCGAAGCCAGGGATCCCAGGATGAAGTACTTCATCGCCGCCTCGGAAGCGATGGCATTGTCTCGATCCATGGCGACCAGGCCGTAGGAGCTGAGCGCCAGCAATTCCAGGCCCAGGTAAAGCGTGACCAGCCCGCCGGCCGACACCATCAACATCATGCCGAGCATGGCGAACAGGACCAGGGCGTAGAACTCGCCCTTGAACAGGTCGCGATCGACCAGGAAGGGTTTGGCGTAGAAAAACACCAACGCCGTCACCGCGTACATGCCGAGCTTGAGCACGTCGCTGGCGACGTCGCGGACGAAGAAATCCGAGAAAGCGTGCACCGGCGCGCCCGGCATGTCGCGCGCGGTCAGCACTGCGGCCGCGACCAGGATCAGCAAGCCAAGGAAATGCACGAGGCCGCGGCGGGCCTGGCTGAGCGTGAGGTCCACCATCAGCAGGGCGAAGGTGGCGGCGCAGACGAACAGTTCGGGCAGGAGCGCGTGCAGGTCGCTGGCCATTGTCGTCGACATGATCGGGTCCATTAGAGCTTGCTCGCGCCGAGCTGGGCGATGAGCTGGGTCACGGACGAATCCATGAGGTCGGTCAGCGGCTTGGGATAGACGCCCAGCGCCAGCACGCCGGCGGCGAACAGGCCGAGCACCCAGGCCTCGCGGGCGTTGATATCGGTCAACTCGGCGACGTGGTGGTTCGCCACCGGGCCGAACACCACCCGCTTGACCATCCACAGCGTGTAGGC
>JANYBA010000135.1 GCA_025360985.1 Gammaproteobacteria bacterium
GGAGGCCGGTCGCAAGGAAGGTCGCTGATGCGCTGCTGGACCGTCGCGCGCTTGCCGTGGCTGGCGCAGGGTGTAGCGCGCTTGCAGCAGCGCGTGCTGCTGGCACTGGCGAGCGTGATGACGGTGTTGCTCTGGCCGCTGCTGGCGCGACGGCGGCGGATCGCCGCGATCAACCTCAAGCTTTGCTTTCCCGATCAGTCGCGCCGCGAACAGCGACGCCTGCTACGGGCGACGCTGCGGGCGACCACGATGGGCGTGTTCGAATTGCTGCGCGCCTGGTACGCACCGGCGGGAAAGATCGCCACGTTGGGCGATATCGAAGGCCTCGAGCGGTTGCGCGAGGCGCTGGCGCGCGGGCAGGGCGTGCTGCTGTTCACTGGCCACTTCACTGGTTCCGAGCTGGTCGGCCGGATGATCGGCGAAGCGCTCGGACGACCGGTACGGGTGGTGGTGCGTCCGAACAACAACGAATGCCTGGAGCGCTGGCTGGACGCGGCGCGCGAACGGGTATTCGGGCCCACCATCGGCAAGAAGGACACGCGGGCTTTGCTGCGCGCGCTGCGCAGCGGCGAAGTGGTGGCCTATTCGGCCGACCAGAACTTCACGTACCAGAACGCCTTCGTGCCCTTCTTCGGCGTGCCGGCCGCGACCCTGGTGAGCACGCCGGAACTGTTGCGGCGCGCGAACGCCTGCATGTTGCCGTTCTGGTTCCACCGCGACGACGACGGCCGCTACCACGTGCGCATCGAAGCGGCCTGGCCGGGCTGGAGCGACGCCGACCCGGCGACCGCCGCGGCCATCTACATGCGCGAGCTGGAAGCGGTGGTGCGTGAGCATCCCGAGCAATACCTGTGGGTGCACCGCCGCTTCAAGACGCGCCCGCCAGGCGAGCCCGACCTCTACTGACGGTGTTGTATCCTTTCGAAATGAGCACCGAACGGGCTTCAACCATTCGCAGCGATTGGCGCTGATGCCCTGTTGGCTGCTGCCACCGGTGGTCTGGGTCGCCAAGGGCATCGCCCGGCTGCCGCAGTCGGTCCTGCTCTGGCTGTCGGGCGTGCTCACCGTGATCAGCTGGCCGATCATGGGCCGGCGCCGACGGGTCGCACGGACCAACCTCGCGCTTTGTTTCCCCGAAATGTCGCTGGCCGAACGGCGCCGGCTGCTGCGCGCCAACCAGCGCGCGACCGTGATGGGGGCGCTGGAGCTGCTGCGCTGCTGGTACGCGCCCGACGCCGCCCTGGCCGGCGAGGCGACGATCGAAGGCCTGCCATGGTTGAAGGAAACCCTGGCCCAGGGCCGCGGCGTGTTGTTGATCACCGGTCACTTCACCCAGACCGAGCTGGCCGCGCGCATGTTGTCGCTGCAACTTGGCAAGCCGGTCGGCGGCGTGATCCGCAGCAACGATTCCGAATGCGTCGAGGCGGTCATCAACGAAGCGCGCACGCGGGTTGGTGGGCCGATGTTCGACAAGCGCAACGTGCGCGGAATGCTCGCGGCCCTGCGCAAGGGCGAGGCCCTGATCTACTCGGCCGACCAGGACATCGATACCCAGCATGCCTTCGTGGAATTCTTCGGCCAGCGCGCAGCGACGCTGACCCGCACCAGCGACCTGGCGCGCAGCGGCAACGCGCTGGTAATGCCGTTCTTCTTTTTCCGCGACGACCAGAGCCGCTACCACTTGCGCGTCCAGCCGGTGTGGCCGGGCTGGATGGAAGCCAGCCCCGAGCAGGCGGCGGCGATCTACATGCGCGAGCTGGAGGCGGTGGTGCGCCAGCACCCCGAGCAGTACCTGTGGGTGCATCGGCGCTTCAAGACCCGGCCGCCGGGCGAGCCGTCGGTGTACTGAACGCGCATGCAGGAAAATTTCCGCCAACGCGCCTGGCGCGACCTGTATTCGTGGGTCGCGCGCCTGGTCCTGCCGTTCGTGATGTTCTACCTGGTCTGGCGCGGCCTGCGCCTGCGCGCCTACCTGGATCGCTGGAGCGAGCGCTTCGCCTTCTACCGCGAGCCGGGTCGCGAGGACTGCGTGTGGCTGCACGCGGTGTCGGTCGGCGAAGTCAATGCTGCCGCGCCCCTGCTGGCGGAATTGCGCAAGCGCCATCCACGGCAGGTTTTCCTGGTCACCACCACCACGCCGACCGGATCGGCGCGGGCGCGCGCGTTTTGGGGTGACACGGTGCGCCATTCCTACCTGCCCTACGACCTGCCGGGAGCGGTGCGCAGCTTCATCGACCAGTACCGGCCGCGGCTGGCGGTGGTGATGGAGACCGAAGTCTGGCCGAATCTCTACGCCGAATTGGGACGACGCAACATTCCGCTGGCGATCGTCAATGCCCGCCTGTCCGAGCGCGCGCTGCGCGGCTATCGGCCGGTCTGGCCCTTGCTGGCGCCAGCGCTTGCCAACGTGCAATGCATCGCCGCGCAGACGCAGGGGGATGCCGATCGCTACCGCAAACTCGGCGCGCTGAAAGAAACGCTCACCATCACCGGCAACTTGAAGTACGACGTCGAGATGCCTGCAGGACTCCTGTCGCAGGCAGTGGCCTGGCGCCAGGCCTGGGGCGCTCGACCGGTCTGGGTCGCCGCCAGCACCCACCCGGACGAAGAAGCCATTGTGCTCGCGGCGCACCGGCGCCTGCGCGAACGCTTTCCGGAGGCCTTGCTGCTCTGGGCGCCGCGCCATCCGGAACGGTTCGCCAACGCGGTCGCCGACACCGAGCGCGCCGGCTTCGCGCTGGCCCGGCGCAGCAGCGAGCGCCTGCCACGCGTGGACACGGCGGTGTTCGTGATCGACACGCTGGGCGAATTGCTGGCCTTTTACGCCGCCGCGGACGTGGCGTTTGTCGGCGGCAGCCTGCAGAAGATCGGCGGCCACAACCTGCTCGAACCGGCGGCGCTCGGCATCCCGGCCCTGGTCGGCCCGCATACGGCGAATTTCCGCGACATCACCGACATGCTGCTGGCGGCGGGTGCGGTGCGGCGCGTGCACGACACCGACTCGCTGGTCGCCGGCGTCGCCGCCTGGTGGTCGGATCCGGCGCAGGCGCGGGCTTGCGGGGAAGCCGGACGCGACCGGATCGCCGCCGAGCGCGGCGCCCTGGCGCGCACGCTTGGATTGTTGGACGCGATGTTCCCGCCGACCGCGACCTAGTCTTTGTCGCTGCTGTCCAGCGCCGCATCGGCGTCGACGGTGAGGGCGCGATTGACCGACTGCAAGTCGTCGAGCACGATCACGCCGGCCGCCTGGCGCAGCTTCAGCCAGTTCGACAAGTAGGCGTGGCGGGCGCGGGCGAATTCGCGCTGGGCCAGGAACAATTGCTGCTGCGCGATCAGCACGTCGACGATGGTGCGCGTGCCGACTTCCAGCCCGGCGGTGCCGGCTTCGTAGGCGGCTTTGGCGGAGACTACGGCCTGGCGCCGCGCTTCGACTTCCGCTTGTCCTGCGACCAGCGAGCGATAGGCGCCGCGGGTCTGGCGGGTGATGGCGCGCTTCTGCTGCTCGAGGTGGTCGGCGGCGATGTCGCGCTGGTACAGCGCCTGGCGCACGCGCGACTGGGTCGCGAAACCGGCGAACAACGGCACCGACAAGGTCAGTCCGTAGCTCGGGCCAGTGCTGGCGCTGCCGAAATGGCTCAGGGCGATCGGCAGCGGCGCGCGCCGGGTGTTGTCGCCCCACTGGGCGTTGTCGCCGTAGTTGGCGGTGAAGCCGAGGGTCGGGTAATGCGCGGCGCGGGCCGAGGTCACGTCTTTTTCGGCCGCCGCGAGCGCTTTTTCGTAGGCCTTGAGCGTCGGATTGCTCGCCGTCGCCAGGGTCACCCAATCTTCGACGCTGCGGGTATCGGCATTCTCCGGGTGGTAGTCCGCGGCCAGCCCCTTCAAACCGGCCAGCGGCTGGCCGGTGATCTCGGACAGCGCCTCATAGGCGTCATCGAGGGCGTTGGCGGTGGCGATGGCATCGGCGCGGGCGCTGTCGTAACGCGCGCGCGCCTCGTGCACGTCGGTGATCGGGGCGAGGCCGACTTCCAGCCGCTTCTCGGCGAGGTCGAGCTGGCGCTTGACCGAACGTTCTTCCTGGCGCGAGGACGCCAGCGTTTCGATCGCGGTCAGGACGTTGAAGTAGGCATCGGCGACCCGGACGATCAGGGCGTTGGCGGCGGCGTCGTATTCGGCGTTGGCCTGCTGCGAGCGCGCCTTGCTGGCGCCGAGGCGCGAGTAATTGCCGAAATCGAAGACGCTCTGGCGCAGGTTCACGCCGGAACTGCGCGAGCTCGACTCGGAATAAGTCGAGTTGGCGGGCGTCGGGTTGCCGGCGATCACCTGGGTGCCGGCGCTGCCGGACTGGTTGCGGTTGAAGGCCACGTCGCCGGTGAGTTGCGGCAGCAGGGCGGCGCGCGACTGAACGACGCCTTCGCCTTGGGCATTGCGCTGGGCTTCCGAGGCCGCGAGCACGGGATCGTTCTGGCGGGCAAGCTCGTAGGCCTGCATCAGGTCGGTGGCATTGGCCTGGGCGGCGAAGCCGGCCAGCAACAGCGCGAGGGACAGGGGACGAAGACGCAGTGCCATGGGAAATTCCAGATCAGAGGGTGAAAGTCGCGACCGGCTCGGCGCCGTGCAGGTAGGGGATATCGGTTTCGAACAGGCTCTCGCCGTGCAGGCGATCGCCGCGCCAGGTGAACAACGCGGCTTCCTGCACGGGCGAGGCGCCATGCACCAGGAACATGCGGCCGCCCGGCTTGAGCCAGCGGCCGAACCGTTCCGGAACCTCGGCGACCGCCGCGGTGACCGTGATCGCATCGAACATCCGGCCGGGTTGCCAGTCGAAGGCATCGGCGGTTTCGGTGCGGACATTGGTGAATCCGGCCGCGGCCAGGCGTTGGCGCGCGTCGGCGGCGAAGTCGTCGTGGCGATCGATGGAATGCACGGCCCGGGCCAGGCGCGCCAGGCAGGCGGTGAGAAAGCCGGTGCCGGTGCCGATCTCCAGCACCTCGTCGCCATCGGCCACTGCCAGCGCCTGCAGCAAGCGTCCCTCGACCACCGGCTTCATCATGATCTCGCCGTGCCCGATCGGCAGCGGCACGTCGGCAAAAGCCAGTTGCCGATACGCCGCCGGCACGAAGTCCTCGCGCCGGACGGCGGCGAGGGCATCGAGCACGCGCGGGTCGAGCACCTCCCAAGGGCGCACTTGCTGTTCGATCATCGCGTGGCGAGCTTGGTCCAGGTTCAACGACATGGGTGGGGCATTCCAGGTGGGCGCAGGGGGCAGCAATTGTAGCGCCGGGCTTGGTTTTGACGGTATCTCAGGATCGCCCGGCGCAGGGGTTTTGGCGCAGTGCCGGAAGTCACCAGAACCTCCGTCATGGCGCCGGCACCGGCGCGAGCCGTGCTGGAACCGCGTAAGCGCGCAGGAACACGTCCACCACTTCATCCACGTGCGCCCGGCGTTCGTCCTCTTGCGGCAGCGGGCATAGGCCCACGAGCACGCGCAAGTGGCGGATGCCCTTGAGCAGGCAGAAGAAGTGTTCGGCGGCGTGGCCCGCGTGCGGCACGCGCAATTGCCCGAGCCGTTCGGCGTGCTGCAGGAAGGCTTCCATGGCGTCGAGCGTGCGGCGTGGGCCGGCGGCGAAAAACAGCTCGGTCAGGCGCCGGTCCTGGCCGGCCTGGGTGATCATCATCCGGTGCAGGGTCACCGCGCGTTCGTCCATCACCAGGTCGATGAAACCACGGCCGATGGAAACGAGGGCATCGCGCAGGGGCAGTTCATCCGGCGGCTGGAAGACCTGGGTCGGAAGCATCTGCTCGCAGCAGGTGCCGACCGCCGCGCTGAACAAGGATTCCTTGTCCTCGAAATGATTGTAGACCGTCAGTTTGGACACGCCGGCGGCCTGCGCGATGCTGTCCATGCTCACGCCGTCGTAGCCACGGGCCGGGAACAGGCGCATGGCCGCGTCGAGGATGGCGGCGCGTTTTTCCAGGTCCTTGGGGCGGCCGGGCAGGGGAATTTTGGGAGCGGCGAGAGTCATGGCGCCATTATTGTACTAACGGGTTCGGTAATGATAGTGTACCCGCCGGTTCACTAATTTAGGTCCCAGTCATGCGCCCCCTCCTTTCAAGCGCCCCCTGGCTGCCCTTGGTCGCGGCCCTGGTGCTTACAACCGGCCTGGCAGCCTGCGGCAAGGCCGAGGTTGCCGAGGTGCCCCGCCCGGTGCTGGTCGTCCAGGCTTCCCCGGGCCAGGCCGGCCTGGAAGCCTTCGCCGGCGAAGTCCACGCCCGTCAGGAACCGCCACTGTCGTTCCGGATCGGCGGCAAGATCGCCCGCCGCCTGGTCGATGCCGGCGCCCATGTCCGCGCCGGCCAGGTGCTGGCCGAACTCGACGCCTCCGACGTGCGCCTGCAGTCCGAGGCCTGGCGCGCCCAACAGGCGTCCGCCGAATCCGACCTGGCCCTGGCCAAGGCCGAGCTCGATCGCTACAAGAATCTTGTCGACCAGCAACTGGTCAGTCGCTCCCTTTACGACACGCGACTGGCTTCCTACCAGGCCGCCGAAGCGAAGCTGCGGCAGGCGCGGGCGCAGTCCAAGGTCTACGGCAACCAGGCCGACTATGCCGTGCTGCGCGCGCCGAGCGCCGGCCTGATCGCCCAGCGCCTGGCCGAAGCCGGCGAAGTCGTGGCCGCGGGCCAGACCGTGTTCGTGCTCGCCGGCGATGGCGAGCGCGAAGTCGCCGTCAGCATCCCCGAGCAGACGGTCCGGCAGTTCACCCTCGGCCGCGACCTGGTGGTGGAATTGTGGTCCGCCCCGGGCCAGCACTTTCCGGGCAAGTTGCGCGAGCTCGCCGCCGCCGCCGATCCGCAGACGCGGACCTACGCCGCGCGCGTGAGCTTCACTGCGCCGGGCGTTGCCGTGGACATCGGCCAGAGCGCGCGCGTTTACGCGCAAGCCGCCGGCGGCAACGCCACCGCCGTGCCCTTGTCGGCCCTGGTATCGCAAGGCGACGGCAGCGCGGTCTGGGTTGTGCGCCGGGAATCGGCCGGTGAAGGCGAGGCGCGCCATGCCCAGGACGTCGTCCGGCTCACCAAGGTGGCGGTCGGCGCGTTCGGCGAAACCAGCGTGCCGGTGTTGTCGGGATTGAACCCGGGCGACTGGGTGGTGGCCGCCGGCGCGCATCTGCTCCGCGAAGGCCAGCTGGTGCAGCCGGTCGATCGCAACGATCGCGCCATCGACGTGGCCGCGACCGCTGTCGCCGCGCACTGATCCGCCCCGATGAGCAACTTCAATCTTTCGGCCTGGGCGCTGCGCAATCGCGGCCTGGTCCTGTACGCGATGCTGGTGTTCGCCATCGTCGGCGTCTTCAGCTATCGCCACCTCGGCCAGTCCGAGGATCCGCCGTTCACCTTCAAGATCATGGTCGTGCGCACGCTTTGGCCGGGCGCGACCGCCGAGGAAGTGGCCGAGCAGGTCACCGACCGGATCGAGAAAAAATTGATGGAAACCGGCAAGTACGAGTTCATCCGCTCGTACTCGCGCCCGGGCGAATCGTTGGTGCAATTCATCGCCAAGGATTCGCTGTTTTCGCAATACCTGCCCGACCTGTTCTACCAGATCCGCAAGAAGACCAGCGACATCAAACCGACCCTGCCCGAGGGCGTGATCGGTCCGTTCTTCAACGACGAATTCGGCGACGTCTACGGCAACATCTATGCCCTGACCGGCGAGGGCTTCGACTACGCGACGATGAAGGACTACGCCGAGCGCCTGGAGCTGCAGCTGCACCGGGTGCCCGACGTCAACAAGGTCGACCTGATCGGCCTGCAGGACGAAAAAATCTGGATCGAGCTGTCGAACACCAAGCTGGCCACGCTCGGCATCCCGCTCAATGTCGTCCAGGAAGCGATCGACGCCCAGAATGCCGTCACCCAGACCTCGTTCTTCGAAACCCCGACCGACCGCGTGCAGTTGCGCGTCTCCGGCGCCTTCAAGGACGTCGACGAGATCCGCAACTTCCCGATCCGCGCCGGCGGCCGGACCTTCCGGCTCGGCGACGTCGCCGTGGTCAAGCGCGGCTTCACCGATCCGGCGGCGCCGCGCATGCGCTTCCTTGGCCAGAACGCCATCGGCATCGGCGTGTCGATGCGCCCCGGCGGCAACATCGTCGAGCTCGGCCAGGCCCTCGACAACGAATTCGACCAGATCCAGAAGACGCTTCCGGTCGGCATGAAGCTCGAGCGCGTTTCCGACCAACCCTCGGCTGTGCGCCGCTCGGTGGCGGAATTCGTCGAGTCGCTGTTCGCGGCGGTGGCGATCGTGCTGGCGGTGAGCTTCTTCTCGCTCGGCCGGCGCGCCGGCACCGTGGTCGCGCTGTCGATCCCGCTGGTGCTGGCGATGACCTTCGCGGCCATGTACTACTTCGACATCGGCCTGCACAAGATCTCGCTCGGCGCGCTGGTGCTGGCGCTGGGCCTGCTGGTCGACGACGCCATCATCGCGGTGGAGATGATGGCGGTGAAGATGGAGCAGGGCTTCGACCGCATGCGTGCGGCCAGCTTCGCCTACACCAGCACCGCCTTCCCGATGCTGACCGGGACGCTGATCACCGCGGCCGGCTTCCTGCCGATCGCCACGGCGCAGTCCGGCACCGGCGAATACACGCGCTCGATCTTCCAGGTGGTGACCATCGCCCTGCTGCTGAGCTGGATCGCCGCGGTGGTATTCATTCCCTACCTCGGCGACAAGCTGCTGCCGGATCCGCCTCCGCTGGGCGCCAACGGCGAACACCACGATGTCTACAACGGCAAGTTCTACCGGCGCTTCCGCCGCTGGGTCGAATGGTGCGTCGGCCACCGTTGGACGGTGATCTCGGTGACGGTGCTGGCGTTCGTGCTGTCGCTGGTGATGTTCCGCTTCGTGCCGCAACAGTTCTTCCCGGACTCCACGCGCCAGGAGCTGATGGTGGACATGGAGCTCGCCGAGGGTTCTTCGCTGGATGCCACGCAGGCCGCGGTCGGGCGCCTCGAAGCCATGCTCAAGACGCGCAAGGAACTGGAGAACTACGTCGTCTACGTCGGCACCGGTTCGCCGCGCTTCTACCTGCCGCTCGACCAGAAGCTGCCGCAGGCCAACTTCGCCCAGTTCGTGTTGCTGGCCAAGGACATCAAGTCCCGCGAACAACTGCGCGCCTGGCTGATCGAGCGCTTCGACAAGGATTTCCCCGACCTGCAGGCGCGCGTGGCGCGGCTCGAGAACGGACCACCGGTCGGGTTTCCGATCCAGTTCCGGGTCTCTGGCGAACACATCGACCAGGTGCTGGCGCTGGGCCGGCAGGTCGCCGACAAGGTGCGCGCCAATCCGCACGTGACCAACGTCAACCTCGACTGGGACGAGCCGAGCAAGGTCGTGCGCATCAACATCGACCAGGAACGGGCGCGCGCGCTCGGCGTCAGCTCGGCCTCGGTCGCCCAGTTCCTGCGCGGCTCGCTGTCCGGCAGCCACGTCAGCACCTTCCGCGAGGGCAATGAGCTGATCGAGATCCTGCTGCGCGGTCCGATCGAGGAACGCATCGCGGTGCCCGTAGAGGATTGCCCACAGGCAGGCGCACTCGGCGATCGTGGTCTTGCCGCTGCCACGCGGCATGG
>JANYBA010000160.1 GCA_025360985.1 Gammaproteobacteria bacterium
GCAATTTCAACTGGTTTGTTGAGTGCAACAACAGGTCCCTCGCTGCGCTCGGGATGACAACAATCCTGTCATCCCGAACCGAAGGTGAGGGACCTGCTGTATCGAATTACGATTCCCACCACATCCAGAATTCGTCCCAGATCCGGCCGAAGAAGCCGGCCTCAGGCACCGCGGCGAGCGCCACCAGCGGTCGTTCGGCCAAGACCTTGCCGTCGAGCGTCACGCGCACCTTGCCGATGGCCTGGCCCTTGGCGATCGGTGCGACCAGCGACTTCGGCACTTCCATGGTCGACTTCAGCTCGGCATAGCGGCCGCGCGGCACCGAGATGGTCAGAGCGTCGCTGACACCGAGGTCGACCTGCGGCGCGACGCCCTTCCAGACCTTGTGGGTGGCGAGCTTGGCGCCGGCCGCGTAGGGCGTGTGCGATTCGTAGAAACGGAAACCCCACTCGAGCAGGTTGAGGTTGCCGGTTTCGCGCAGGCGGAAACCTTCCGACTGCGTCTTGCTGTCGATGCCCATCACGATCGAGACGAAGCGCTGGTCGTCGCGCTTGGCCGAAGCCAGCAGGCAGAAGCCGGCGTTGTCGGTGTGGCCGGTCTTGATGCCGTCGACGCCGCTGCCTTCGCGCCAGAGCAGGCCGTTGCGGTTGTGCTGGGTGATCGTGCCGACCGTGTATTCCTTGATGCTGTTGTAGGCGTAGGTCTCGGGGAAGTCGCGGATCATCGCCCGACCGAGCAGGGCCAGGTCGTGCGCGGTCGAATAATGGTCGGGCGCGCTCAGGCCGTGCGAATTGACGAAGTGGCTGTTCTTCATGCCCAGGCGCTGTGCGTAGCTGTTCATCAGCGCGGCGAAGCTTTCCTCGCTGCCGGCCACGTGTTCGGCAATGGCGATCGAGGCGTCATTGCCGGATTGGATCGACATCCCCTTTTCAAGGTCGCTCATCTTGACCTGGCTGTTGAGCTCGAAGCCGCTGAAGCTGCCCTCGGTGCCGGCGCCGCCCTCGCGCCAGGCGCGTTCGCTGATCGTCACCAGGTCGTCGGGTTTGATCTTGCCGGCCTTCATTTCGGCGGCGGCGACGTAGGAAGTCATGACCTTGGTGATGCTGGCCGGCTCGCGGCGCTCGTCGTAGTTTTCGCCGGCGAGGATCTGGCCGGTCTGGTAGTCCATCAGCAGCCAGGACTTGGCGCCGGTCGGCACGGGCGCGGGCGGGATTGGCACGGCGACCGCGGTCGCTGCCGGCGTCGGCGCGGGGGTCGGCGCCTGGGCGGCGGCCAAGGTGACGACGGCGGCGAACAGCGCCGGCAGGAAACGGGTCAATCGCATTCGGGAGTCTCCGGGGAAGATAGCTACGTAATCCTCAATTGTAAGGGTCATTGGCTGAATACGCGCGGATCGGCGACCCCGAGCCGGCGCAGGCGCGACAGCAATAGATCGAGTTCCTCGGCATCGATCGGGCCGACCAACACGCGCCACAGGGTGCGGCCGTCGACGTCGACGCGGTCGATATCCACGTGGACGATATCGGCGTCCTCAAGGCGATCGGCCAGGGCGCGGGCGTTGTCGCGCACGCCGAAGCTGCCGACCTGCACCTTCCAGCGACCGCTCACGGGCAGGCCCGCCGCGGCGTCGGCCGGCGGCGACGATGCCGACGGCGGCGCTGCCGCGGCATCCCCGGCGGACAGGGCCCGCACTTCGACATGCGCGGTGCCGGTGCGGTCGACGCCCAGGCGCACCGCCGCGGCATAACTGAGGTCGATCAGACGGCCGTCATGGAAGGGACCGCGATCGTTCACCCGCACGATCACGCTGCGACCATTGTCGAGGTTGGTGACGCGGGCGTAACTGGGCAGCGGCAGCGTCCGGTGCGCGGCGGTGAACGAGCAGATGTCGTAGGGCTCGCCGCTGGACGTGTTGCGGCCGTTGAACTTGCTGCCGTACCAGGAGGCGATGCCGCGTTCGACGTAACCCTGCGCGGAATCGAGCACGCGGTAGGTGCGGCCGAGCACCTGGTAGGGCGAACGATTGCCGTAACGCGCGCGCGGCTCGTCGCGCGGCACCGGTTCGGGCAGGGCGCTGACGTCGATCGCCACGACCGGGCCGCTGTCGGCCTCGCCCGGGCGATACAACCCGCCCGGCGTGTAGTCGCGCTCATCGTGGGTTCGGGTCGGTGCGCAGGGATCGATTGCCGATGGCGTCGTTGCCGGCTCGGATCGGGCGCGCGGCTGATGCGCCACGGAAGGCTCGCGGCGTTCGCGCACGGCGGGCTGGTTGCAGGCGGAAAGGACCAGCAAGGCGAGCAGCGCCGCGGCCGGGCGGATCATTGCGCGACGGGCGTTGCCGGTGCGTCGGGCGGCAGCGGCGCGGCGATTTCGCGCGCGAGTTGGAACACCGCCATCGCGTACAGCGGCGAGCGGTTGTAGCGCGTGAGCACGTAGAAATTCTGGTAACCGATCCAGTATTCGGATCCGCTCGCGCCATCGAGCGTCAACAGGGTCGCTGGCAGCTTGGGCGCCGCGGCATCGACCGCGTGGTAGCCGCGCATGGCCAGGTCGTCCAGGGAATATTTCGCGGTGTAGTCGTCGGGGACGAACGCCGCCGCGCCGGTGTCGGCCCGGGCCTCGACGAACACCGGCTGCCCGGCCTGCCAGCCGTAGCCGACGAAATAATTCGCCACCGACGCGAAGACATCGGGCAGCGAACCGAACAGGTCGCGGCGGCCATCGCCATCGCCGTCCTTGGCATAACTCCGGTAGCTCGAGGGCATGAATTGGCCCCAGCCCATGGCGCCGGCGTAACTGCCCTTGAGCGAGGCGAGATCGAATTTCTCGTCGTTGGCGAGCGCGAACAGCTGGGCGAGTTCGCCGCGGAAGAATTCCTCGCGGCGCGGATAATAAAAGCCGAGCGTGTACAGGGCATCGAGCACGCGATAGGTGCCGGTGACGCGGCCGTAACTGGTTTCGACGCCGATGATCGCGACGATGATCTCGGCCGGCACGCCGGTCGCGGCCTGCACCTTGAGCAACTCGTCGCGGTTCTGCGCGAAGAAGGCGCGGCCCTGGGCGATCCGCGTCGCGGTGAGGAAGATCGGCCGGTAATCCTTCCAAGGCTTGCTTTCGGCCGGCCGCGTGATCGCGTTGATGATGCTCTGCTGGTAGCGCGCCTGCGCCAGCGAGGCGCGGATGTCGTCCGGCGGGCGGCCGCTGAGCTTGCTGGCTTCCGCGACGAAGGCCTCGACCTTGTCGACGGTGGGTTGCGCCGGCGGCGGCGTTTCCGCCACCACCGGTGCCGGCGTCGGCACGGTGGGCGCGGCAACGGCTTCGGGGGCGTGCGGGCGGACCGGCGCCGCGCAGGCGGCCAGTGCCATCATGAAAACGATCGTGGCGAAGCGGGTCGGTCGGCGCATGGGATGGCGATGGGGGACTGTCGGGACTTTAGCATGCACGGTCGCGGGCACCGCTCAGGTCATGAACTTGCGGTGCGCGCGCACCGACATGATCATGCCGAATCCGGCCAGCAGGGACACCGCCGAGGTGCCGCCATAACTGAGCAGCGGCATCGGCACGCCGACCACCGGCAACAGCCCCGAGACCATGCCGCCATTGATCAGCACGTACACCGAGAACGTCATCGCCAGGGAACCGGCGAGCAAGCGCGAAAATCCGTCGCGGGCATTGGCGGCGATCCGCAGGCTGCGGCCGACGATGAACAGGTACAGCGCGAACATCACGCTCACGCCCAGCCAGCCCCATTCCTCCGACAGCACGGAAAACGCGAAATCGGTGGTGTGCTCGGGCAGGAAATCCAGGTGCGCCTGGCTGCCCTGCCCCCAACCCTTGCCGAGCCAGCCACCGGAACCGATCGCGATCTTCGACTGGATGATGTTCCAGCCGGTGCCGAGCGGGTCCGACTCGGGATTCAAGAAGGTGAGGATGCGATTCTTCTGGTACGGCATCAGGAAGGTCCAGGCCACCGGCAGTGCGCCGATGCCGAGCCCTGCGAACAAACCGATGCGCCACCAGGCGACGCCGGCCAGGAACAAGGTGAACGCGCCCGACGCCGCTACCGGCATCGCGGTGCCGAGGTCGGGCTGCAGGATGATCAGCGCCACCGGCACGCCGGTGACCAGGCCGCAGACGATCATCGCCCACCAGCTCGGCGGCAACACCACCCGATGCAAATACCAGGCGCACATCATCGGCACGCTCAGCTTCAACAATTCGCCCGGTTGCAGGTAAAACAGGCCGAGGTTGATCCACAGGCGCGCGCTGCGGCCGGAACCGAGCACGAACACCAGCGGCAGCAAGGCCAGCGTCAATCCGAAGATCACCGGCGTCCACAGGCGCAGGCGCGCCGGCGAAACGCGGCTGAGCAGCAGGAGCACGACCAGTCCGACCAGGAAGCGCACGCTCTGCGCGGCCAGGGCATGG
>JANYBA010000219.1 GCA_025360985.1 Gammaproteobacteria bacterium
CCGCGGCCGACGAGCAGCCAGCCATCGGCGCGATCCGGTCGTTGCCGGGCCGTCGCCTGCGCATGCGCCAGGTCGCGATCAACCGATGCGCTGCCATCGACGTCGGCGAGGCAGATCGCCTGCGACTCGCGCGGCGCGGGCGAAGGAACGGCGCTCGCTACCGTTGGCGCGTGTTGCCGCGCGCATGCGGCGAGCAGCAATAGCGCCGGAATGAGGCAGGCCTGGAGTCGCGACATGTTCTTGCTTCCATTGAAGTGCTGCCATGCCCTCACGGGCATGGCAGTGTTGGGCGACCGAAGTTGCGGTCAGTGGATGACGTTGGTGCCGCCGTGGCCGCCGTTGAGGCCGGACCACGGTGCCGCCATGAACGGGAATACCGTCAGGTAATCCTTGTCGTTGCCGTTGACGCCGTCGCCGATGCCGGCATTCGGATCGCCGGCGACAATCAGGCTGATCAGCACGTCACTGACGTCGACGTTTTCCCGGTTCGGCGCCGAACCACCGTCGATCCTGCGTCCGTTCGGGAAATGCGAATCGAGCGCGGCGTCCAGGGTCAGGACGTCGCCGGTGAAGGCATCGGCGATCGGGATGTTGCGACCCAGGTTGATGGTCGTGATGATGTCCACGCGCGGACCCTTCAGGCTGGCGATCGTCTGGGCCGACAAGCCGAGCGCCTTGTAGATGCCCAGGGCATCGGCGTCGCGGACCAGGACCGGATACAGGATGTCGTTGCCGAAGTTGCTGACATCATGGTATGGGTTGCTGCGCAGGTAGGTGGTCTGGCGCGAAGTGCCGACCAGGCCGGCGTCGAACAGGGGCAAGGCATTGCGGCCGACCTGCACCCACGGACCGGAGGCGCTGTAGCCGGTGACGACATTGCTGGCGTCCACGACCTGGGTCGAGCGCTTGCTGATGTTGGCCCAGATGCGCAACAGGCTGTCGGTCGACTTGTCGTTCGGCGTGATGACGTTGTTGTGCGGGATGCCGTTCGGGAACACGTCGCTGGTCGGGATCTCCAGGCCGATCGTGAACACGTTGAAGCCGGTGAAGACGTCTTCGCAATCCGAACGACGCGCGCCCGGAAGGCCACCGACGCCGGCGCGGCAGAGATTGACCAGGTCGAAGATGCCCTTTTCGTCGAGGTAGTAGGGATCGTCGCGCTCGCCGGCGAAAGCGCGGCCGCCGTTGCCCAGGGCATTGAGGTAGTGGTCGGCGATGAACTTGTCGTTGTACAGGTCCACTTCGCGGCTGGTCGGATTGCCGGAATCGTAGCCGGCGAACGTGCCCAGGCCATTGACCAGGCGATCGGTCTGCGGGCCGTGGTCGTTCGGCGCGACCGGCAGGTTCGCCCCGAGCACCGTGGTGGTGCCGGTGGTCTTGTCGATGCGCGTCACCGTGTAGGTCTCGGTGCCGCCGCTGATCTGCCAGAGCAGTTCGTTGCCGCCGCCCAGGGGATCGCTGGCGCTCGGCGTGCCATCGGTCGGCGCGGTGGCATTGAATTCGATCCGGTACACGTACTTGTCCTGCAGGGACGCGCCCTTGCCGATGTGGAACTCGTAGCGATAGCCGTTGCACACGCGCAGGCCCTGGTTGCCCTGGCCCGGCTCGTGCAAGGGATTGAAGTTCATGAACAGGTAGAGCTTGTCGTGCGCGCCAGGCTTGACCCAGGCGTAGGTGTCGGTGTTGTCGGCGCAGGGTTCGTTCAATACGGCCAGCGCTTCGCGGTGGCTGGACGCATGCGCGGCCGTGCCGGACAGCACGGAGGCCATGGTCAGGGCGCCAAGAACCGCGATCTTGGTCATTTGCTTGTGCATCTTGCTGCTCCATCAATCGCGAAGGGATTTCGCGTTCGATGTCAGTTACGCGCCGTCCTGGTCGGCGGATGCAGCAAGTTGTGAAGGCCGGGTGAAAACCCGGCGACTTTTTTTCAGTGCTTGCGGTACAGGTGCACGAAGCGATCGGTCTTGCCGCGGATCACCGGGTCGAACACGTTCTTGCCGTGGTCGTCGTCCGGGTTGCGCAGCACCGGCAGCGTGTCGACCAGTTGCAGTCCGTGCGCCTTGAATTCGGCGATCACCAACTGTTCGTCGATGCGGTGCAGTTCCTGCGTGTCCTGGTGGCCCGAGCCCGGTCGCGCGGCATGGTCGACCACCACCAGCAATGCGCCCGGCTTGAGGGCGTCGCTCAGCTGGCCGAGGAACTGGCCGATGTCGGCCGCCAGCCAGCCCTTTTCCGGGTGACTGACATAGAGATCGTGGAAGGCCATTACCATGATCGCGCCGTCGAGGCTGGCGTGGCCCAGGTTCAATGCCTCGGTCGGCGCCACTTCGTAACGGACGTTGGGCAGGCGGTTGTCGGCCAGTCGCTTGCCGATGCCTTCCTTGGCGTAGTGGTCGTAGGGCGGATTGTTGACATCGCGGACCAGACCCTTGGGACCGACGATATTGGCGATCAGCTCGCTGTAGTAACCAGCGCCGCCGAAGACGTCGGCGATGGTCTGGCCGCGATGGAATTTGGCGAGGGCCAGCACTTCCTGCGGATGGTCGCGGCCGTCGCGTTCGCGATCGGCGTCCGTCCGCGCCGGGTTGGCGATGGCGGCGGCGATGAGGTCGTGCGACGAGGTCGCGACGCTGGCGCAACCGCTGGCAGCCACGAGGCAGGCAGCAAGAACCAATGAATAAATACGCATGGCGAATTCCCGAGGGCGGATCCGCTGCCACTATGCCAGCGCCTGCGGCAGATGCACGGGCCAAAGGTCAGGGGCGCCGGGCAAGCTCCGATCCCGTCCGTGCTCGCGCTCCGGGCCCACCCTTTCGCCGGCGGCTTGGCGCAGACTGTGCGCTCGCGGTCCGGGACGACGATCCGTGGGTTTTTTCGGCAAATTATTTCGACCCGCTGCTGGAACCCGGCTGGCCGCGCCCGCCGCGCCGCCGGCCTACTGGAGCCAGGCCGCCGAGCAGCTGATGGCCTCGCTGCCAGCGACGCCGGGCGGGCTGACGACGAGCGACGCCACCCAGCGCCTGAAGCGCTACGGCGCCAACGCGCTCGCCGTGACCCGTGCGGCTGGGCCGCTGCGCCTGTTCGCCAACCAGTTCAAGAGCCCCCTGGTGCTGATCCTGGTGGTCGCCGCGATCATTTCGATGGTGGCGGGCGAATGGGTCGACGCGGTGGTCGTGCTGGCGATCGTCCTGGGTAGCACGATCCTGGGATTCGTCCAGGAATACATCGCCAGCAATGCCATCGAGAAGCTGCGCTCGCAGGTCACCATCAACGCCAACGTCGTGCGCGACGGCAAGTCCGTAACCATTCCGTCGATCCAGGTCGTGCCCGGCGACGTTGTACTTCTCGCCGCCGGCAGCCTGATTCCGGCCGATGGCATCGTGCTGGAGGCGAAGGATTTCTTCATCAACCAGGCCGTGCTGACCGGCGAGACATTTCCGGTCCAGAAGGCACCTGGCGTCGTCGCGGTCGACGCCAGCCTGGCCGAACGCAGCAACTGCGTATTCATGGGCACCAGCGTCGGCAGCGGCACGGCCCGGGTGTTGATCGTGGAAACCGGCAAAGCCACGGTGTTCGGCCAGATCGCCGGCAAGCTGGCCTTGCGGCCGGCGCTGACCGATTTCGAGCGCGGCATCCAGCGCTTCGGTTACCTGTTGACCCGCTTCATGCTGGTGATGGTAGTGATCGTGCTGGCGGTGAACATCCTCGGGCACAAGCCGCCGATTTCCTCCCTGCTTTTCGCGCTGGCGCTGGCGGTCGGGCTCACCCCGGAATTGTTGCCGGCGATCATCAGCATCACCCTCTCGCACGGCGCCAAGCGCATGGCCAAACTCGGCGTGATCGTGCGCCGGCTGAACTCGATCGAAAACCTCGGCAGCATGGACGTACTGTGCACGGACAAGACCGGCACGCTGACCGCGGGCATCGTCGAGCTCAACGGCGCGGTCGACCTCGAAGGCCAGCCGTCGCCGTCGGTGCTGCGCTTCGCGGCGACCAACGCCACGTTCCAGACCGGGCTTTCAAACCCGCTCGACGATGCCGTCGTCGCCAGCGCCAAAAAAGTCAAGGTCGACCTCGGCAACCTGGAGAAGATCGACGAAATCCCGTATGACTTCGTGCGCAAATGCCTGTCCGTGGTCGTCGCCGAGGCCGGTGGCGCGCGCACGCTGGTGACCAAGGGCGCGCTCGACAACGTCCTGGCGATCTGCACGAACGCGCAAACCGCCAAGGGCAACGAGCCGCTGACCGCAGAGATCCGCGCCAGCATCGAGGCGCGCTACGAGGACTGGAGCGAACAGGGCTTTCGCGTGCTGGGCGTGGCTTCGCGGCCCATCGAGGCCCGCGCCGGCGGCTATACCCGCAGCGATGAGGCCGGACTGAGCTTCCATGGTTTCCTGCTGTTCATGGATCCGCCCAAGGCCGATGTTCGCCAGACCATCCTCGACCTCGGACAACGCGGCGTGCGCCTGAAGATCATCACCGGCGACAACCAGAAGGTCGCTCGACATGTCGCCGAGGCGGTGCAGTTGCCGATCGATGGGATCGTGACCGGCCGCGATTTGAACGCGATGAGCGACGACGCGCTCTTGCAGAAAGCCTGGAACACCACCGTGTTCGCGGAAGTGGATCCGAACCAGAAGGAACGGATCATCCTGGCGCTGCAAAAAAGCGGCCACGTGGTCGGCTACATGGGCGACGGCATCAACGATGCGCCGGCCTTGCACGCGGCCGACGTCGGCATCTCGGTCGACACCGCCGTGGACGTGGCCAAGGACGCCGCCGATTTCGTCCTGTTGCAGAAGGACCTCGGGATCCTGCGCGAAGGCATCGACGAAGGCCGGCGCACCTTCGCCAACACCCTCAAGTACATCCTGACCACGATCAGCGCCAATTTCGGCAACATGTTCAGCATGGCCGCGGCCTCGATGTTCCTGCCGTTCCTGCCGCTGCTCGCCTCGCAGGTGTTGTTGAACAATTTCCTGTCCGACATCCCGGCCACCACCATCGCCGGCGACAACGTCGATCCGGAATGGGTGGCCGCGCCGCGGCGCTGGGACACCGTGTTCATCCGCGACTACATGGTGCTGTTCGGGCTGGTCAGCTCGGTGTTCGACTTCCTCACCTTCGGCGTCCTTCTCACCCTGTTCCACGC
>JANYBA010000243.1 GCA_025360985.1 Gammaproteobacteria bacterium
CGCGTGCTCGGTTACAACGACCCGTCGCTGATCTTCATCACCGCGGTGATGTTCGTCGCCGTCCGCACGCGCATGGCGATGGCGGTGTACGCGGCGATCCTGTGCTTCCTTTGCTACAACTATTTCTTCATCCAGCCGCGCTACACGTTCTACATCTCCGCCCGCCAGGGCGTGTTGACGGTGGCGATGTTCCTGGTCGCGGCGCTGGTCTGCGGTCGCCTGGCCAATCGACTGCGCGCGCAGGTGCTGCTGCTGCGCGCCGCGCAAGCACGCCGGGTCGCCTTGCAGGACCTCGGGCGGCGACTGGTGGCGGCGGCCGACGAAAGCGAAGCCGTGCAGGCGACGACGGAAGTGTTACGCGAGACCCTGGATGCAGAAGTGCTGCTGCTGGTGATCGACGAAGACAGCGGTCGCTTGCCGGTGCCAATGGATGCCAGCGGCACGCCGCGCTTCGATCCCTCCCTGCGAGCCGCCATCGATCGCTGTTGGACGTCGCTGCTCGCCGGCACGCCGGCGTCGGCCGAACTCGAGCCTGGCCTGTCCTGGCATTGCCTGCCGATCGTCCTGCGGCAGCGTCCGCTCGGCGTTGCTTGCCTGCGCTTTCCGGCGCCCCTGCCGCAATTGCTGCCGGAATTGGCGCAGCTGGCCGAAGCGATGTTGCGCGACCTCGCGCAGGCCCTGGCCCGCACTCGCCTGGTCAACCAACTGGAAGCGGCGCGCGTGCAAGCCGAGTCCGAGCGACTGCGCGCGGCCTTGCTGTCTTCGGTGTCGCACGACTTGCGTTCGCCGCTGTCGACCATCATCGGCAGTGCCGAGAGCCTGAGCCTGTATCGCGATCGCCTCTCGCTCGAGGACCAGGTCGCCTTGGCGCGCGATATCGTCGGCGAAGGCCGGCGCTTGGACCGCTACATCCAAAACCTGCTCGACATGACGCGCGTCGGCCAGGGCGCCTTGGCGCTGGAGCGCGAATGGATCGGTCTCGACGAGATCGGCGGCGCCCTGCTGGCGCGGATGCGCGACTCGCACCCGACCCTGGCGGTGCGACTGGCCTTGCCCGATCCGCCGCCGCTGTTGTTCGTGCACCCGGCCTTGTTCGAGCAGGCCCTGTTCAATGCCCTGGACAATGCCGGCAAGTTCTCGCCGCCCGGCGAACCGGTGCTCGTGCGCGCCATCCGCGACGGACCGGCCTTGCAGATCGATGTCGTCGATCGCGGTCCGGGCATCCCCGAGGCCGATCGACAGCGGATCTTCGATCGCTTCTATTCGGCCGAACGCGGCGATCGCGGCCCACCCGGCACCGGCCTCGGCCTGACGATCACCCAAGCGATCGTCGCCGCGCATGGCGGCGAAATCACGGCGCTGGCCGGCGAGGATGGGCGCGGCACGGTGCTGCGCATCCGCCTGCCGTGGCGCGACCCGCCCGACGCGCAGCCGGACGAATCGCCATGACCGAGCCGGCCGGATCGCGCATCCTGATCATCGACGACGAAGCGCAGATCCGGCGCTTCCTTGGCATCGGACTGCGCGCGCAGGGCCATGCAGTGGTCGAGGCCGCGAACGGACGCGAAGGGCTGGAACGGCTCGCGACCGGCGGGGCCGATCTGGTGGTGCTCGACCTTGGGCTGCCAGATCTGGATGGGCTGGAAGTACTGCGCGAGCTTCGTGCGTGGTCCTCCGTGCCGGTGCTGGTGCTGTCGGTGCGGGCCAGCGAAGCGGAGAAAGTGCGCCTGCTCGATGCCGGCGCCAACGACTACGTGACCAAGCCTTTCGGCGTACAGGAATTGTCGGCGCGCATCCGCGCCCTGCTGCGCCTGAATCCCGAGCCCGGCAACGACGCGGTGTTCGACGACGGCCAGCTGCGCATCGACCTCGGTCGCCGCCAGGTGACGCTCGGTGGCGAGCCGGTCGCGCTCAGTCGCAAGGAATGGGCGCTGCTGAGCCTGCTGCTCCAGCACGCCGGGCGGGTGGTGACGCAGCCGCAACTGCTGCGTGAACTGTGGGGCCCGACCCACCAGGAAGACACGCACTACCTGCGCATCCTGGTGGCGAAACTACGCGGCAAGCTCGGCGACGACGCCGCGGCGCCGCGCTACCTGCAAACCGAACCGGGCGTGGGATTGCGTTTCCTGGTGCCGTAACGGCGTCATGCCCACGCAGGCGGGGACGACGAGCAATGGCATCACGGGCGGTGTTCCAGCGCCAGGTACTCGGCGCTCTGCATTTCGATCAGGCGCGAAGCCGTGCGTTCGAAGGCGCGCTCGACGCGGCTGCCGCCATACAGCGACAGCGGATCGGCGGCGGCCGAGAGCAGCAGGTTCACGTGCCGGTCGTAGAGTTCGTCGATCAGGTAGACGAAGCGCAGCGCCGCGTCCTCGTTGCCGCCGTCGAAGCGCGGCACGTTGGAGACGAGCACGGTGTGGAAGTCGCGGGCGATCTCGATGTAGTCGGCGGCCGAGCGCGGGCCTTCGCACAGCGCCGGGAATTCAAACCAGGCGATGCCATCGGCGAGCGCGCGTGCGGCAATCTCGCGGTCGTTGATGCGCAACGGCGCCGTCTCCATCGGCCGCTGCATGGCCAGGCGGGCGAATTGCGCCGCCAGCGCCGCGTCGCTCACTGCGCCCAGCGGAGCGTGGTAGGTCGCGGCGTGGCGCAGCTGGCGCAGCCGGTAGTCCTGGGCACTTTCGAGCTTCAGCACATGGCAGTGGCGTTCGATCAGGGCGATCGCCGGCAGGAAGCTGGCG